>JACDBD010000411.1 GCA_013695115.1 Actinomycetota bacterium
CGGTCGAGACCACCACCGCATCCACGTCGCCGGCGACGTGGCCGGCGTCGTGGCCGATCGACGCGTCCACGCCCGAGACCCGGAGCCGCGCCATCGCGCGCGACTCCTTCAGGTCGGAGCCGCTCACCCGGTGCCCGAGCTGGGCCAGCACGGTGGCGATCGCGCTCATCCCCGCGCCGCCGATGCCGACGATGTGGAGCCGCTGAGGCCGGGACAAGTCGAGCCCGTTAGCGGGCACCCGCCACCTCCTCTACCAGGTCGGCCAGGCGGGCGGCGGCGTCGGGACGCGCCAGCGTGCGCGCCGCCTTCTCCATAGCGTCGAGTCGGCCGCGGTCGGCGATGAGCTCGCTCGCCACCGCCTCGACGCGGGCGCCGTCGCACTCGTCGTCGGGCAACAGCACCGCCGCGCCCGCGTCGACCATCGAGCTCGCGTTCCGGGTCTGGTGGTCACCGGGTGCGCCGGGCAGCGGGACGAGGATCGAGGGAACACCCGCGGCCGCGAGCTCGGCCACTGTCACCGCGCCGGCGCGGCAGAGCGCGAGGGTCGTCCGGGCGTAGAGGCCGTCCATGTGGTCCTCGTACGGGACCAGCTCGTAGGCGAGGCGGTCACCGGGTTCACGGACAGCCGCGAGCGCGCCCGCGCACTGGTCGTAGTTGCGGGCCCCGCTGACGTGGTGCACCGCGACGTCGTCCCGATCGCGCCACCGTTCGTACAGCCCGATGGCGGCCTCGTTCAGTCGCCCCGCGCCCAGGCTCCCTCCGACCACGGCGACGAGCGGCGGGGTCGAGGGCGCGCGCCGGACCGCCGCGATCTCGGGGCGGATCGGGTTCCCGGTCAGGATGGAGTCGCGGAGCGGCGTGCCCGGGAGTGAGATCGCGGCGCGGGCGCCCATCCGGACCGCGAGCCGGTTGGCGAGCCCCGGGGCCGCGTTCTGCTCGTGCACGACTGCCGGCACCCGCCGGAGCCGCGCCGCCACCAGACAAGGGAGCGACGCGTAGCCACCGACGCCGACGACGACCCGCGGTCGGGCGCGCCGGACGATGCGCCGGGACCGCACGAAGGCCTGCAGGTTCTCCCAGAGCGCGGCCAGGTTGGCCAGGGTGAACCGTCGCTGCAGTCCCCGACCGGGGAGGAGATCGATCGCGAAACCCGCCTCGGGCACGACGCGCGCCTCGAGCCCGCGCCGTGCGCCCACGAAGCGGATGGTGGGCACCGGATGGCCGCGCCCGACGAGCTCGTCGGCCAACGCGAGCGCGGGGTAGACGTGCCCCCCGGTCCCGCCTCCGGTCACCAGCGCGAACACAGCCGGCCCCGCTTCCCCGTCCCCGCTCACGACGTCCGCCGGGCGACCGAGCTCAGGAGCCCGGCGGCGGCCATCGTGAAGACCAGTGCGGAGCCGCCGAAGGACACGAACGGCAACGGGACCCCCGACACGGGGAGCAATCCGACGACACCGCCGATGTTGATCACCGCCTGGCCCACGACCCAGACGGTGATGCCGGCGGCGAGCAGCGTGCCGAACCGGTCGGGCGCCCGTAACGCGATCCGGGTGCCGAGCACGCCGAACGCCGCGAACAGCGCCACGACCAGGAGGCAGCCGAGCAGCCCGACCTCCTCCCCGATGATGGCGAAGATGAAGTCGGTGTGGGCGTTGGGCAGGAAGAGCCACTTGGACCGGCCAGCGCCGAGACCGACGCCCGTCCAGCCGCCGCTTCCGAGCGCGATCAACGACTGCGAGATCTGGTAGCCGGTGTTCCCCGGGTCTGATACGGGATTCAGGAACGACAGCATGCGAGCGCGCCGGTAGGGCTCGATCATCGCCAGCAGCGCCGCCGCGCTCACGCCGGCGCCCCCGAGGACGGCGAGATGACGGAGCCGCACCCCGCCGACGACGAGCGCGGCACCCACGATCAGCGCGAGCACGATGGTCGAGGCCATGTCGGGCTGGCGCATCACGAGCACCGCGATCAGCCCGAAGACGAGCAGGACCGGTCGGACCGCCCGGCGCCAGTCGTGTACCTCGCGGGCGCGCCGGGCGAGCACGTCGGCGCTGAAGATGAGCAGGGCGAGCTTGGCCGGTTCGGTCGGTTGGAAGCGCCATGCGCCGCTACCGAGCCAGCGCCGTGACCCCGCGACGTACACGCCGATCCCGGGCACGAGCACCAGCACGAGCAGCGCGACGCAGACGACCAGCATCGGGATCACCCACCGGCGCCAGACGTGGTAGTCGATGCGGGCGGTGACCGCGAACACGAGCGCGCCCAGCAGCGTCCACAGCACCTGGCGCTCGAAGAAGTACCAGGCGGACCCGTAGTTGGTGAGCGACGCCACTGACGACGCCGACAGCACCATGACCACTCCCACGACGTTGAGCACGCCCACGGTGGTCAGCAGCAGGACGTACACCGACGGGCGCGCCTGCCCCGCCAGCGACCAGCGCCGCCAGACCAGGGCGAAGCGCCGCGCCAGCGGCGACGGCATGCGTTCGACCGCCACGCTCATTCGGTTACCTGCCGTTCGAGCCACGGCCCGGGGTCGCGAGCGAGGAGTCGGGCGACCTCGCGGGCGAAGTCGTCACCGCGTGCGCCGTAGCTGTCGTACCAGTCGAACGACGCGCACGCGGGCGAGAGGAGCACGGCGTCTCCGGGCTCGGCCTGCTCCGCCGCCCGGGTCACGGCCGAACGCATGTCGGCCGCCTCGACCACCGGGGTCACCCCCGCGAACACTCCCGCGACCTCGGCGCCGGACTCGCCGATGGCGACCACCCCGCGCAGACGCGGCGCGAGCGTCCGCAGCGCCGACAGGTCGAGGCCCTTGTTGCGACCACCGGCGATGAGCACGACCGGACCGGCCGCACCCTCGACGCCGGCCAGGGTGGCGTGAGGGTTGGTGGCCTTGGAGTCGTCGTAGTAGCGCACGCCGGCGCGCTCTCCTACCAGCTGCATCCGGTGGGGCAGACCCTCGAAACTCCGGAGCGCAGTGGCGATGCCGGCCGGGGTCCCACCGACTTCACCCGCGGCCATGGTCGCGGCGCGCGCGTTGGCGTGATCTCGGATGTCGCCGGCGCCCACGTTTGCGACGGTGAACGGCATCCGCCGGGCCGGAGCAGCCGTGGCCAGCCGGGCGACGACCGGGTCGTCGGCGTTGAAGACGAGGACGTCGTCGCCCGACTGGTGCGCGAAGACACGCGCCTTGGCGGCGGCGTAGTCGGCGAACGAGTCGTGCCAGTCGAGGTGGTCTTCGGCCAGGTTGAGCAGCACCGCCACTCGGGGCCGGAAAGCCTCGGTCGTGAACACCAGCTGGAACGACGACACCTCCGCCACGACGACCTCGCCCTTGCCAGCAGCGGCGTCGAGGAGGGGCACGCCGATGTTCCCGGCGGCGGTCGCGTCGACCCCTGAGGCGGTCAACATCGATGTGGCCAGCGTCGTGACCGTGGTCTTGCCGTTGGTGCCGGTGACCGCGACCAGTGGAGTGGAGCCGAGCCGCTCGGCCGCCAGATCGATCTCCGCCCGTACCGGGACGCCCGCGGCGCGCGCCGCCGCGATGGCGGGATGGACCGCCGGAACGCCCGGGCTGGGCACGAGCACATCCGCCGCGCCGACCAGATCGCGGAGGCCCTCGGGCGCGGGCGCCTCCACCACCGCGGCGCCTCGACTGCGCGCGTCCGCCACTCGCTCGGCGTAGGCGGCGTCACGTCCGGGTGAGTCCTCGATCACGGTGATCTGCGCGTCGAGATCACGCGCGTAGCGCACGACCGCGTCACCCGTGACGCCGAGCCCGAGCGCGAGGAAGCGTTCGTACATCAGTCGATTGCTCCCGGGATGCGGATGAAGTCGGCGTAGAACAACCCCAGGCCGAGGGCGACGCACAGGCCTGCGAACAGCCAGAACCGCACGATGACCGTGAACTCGTGCCAGCCCGCGACCTCGTAGTGATGGTGGATCGGGGCCATCCGCAACACCCGCCGCTTGAAGCCGCGGAATGCGACCACCTGGGCGATGACGCTGACCGTCTCGACGACGAACAAGCCGCCGAGGATCGGAAGCAGCAGGTTGGTGTTCGTCAGGAGCGCCAGGCCCGCCATCGCGCCGCCGACCGCGAGTGACCCCGTGTCACCCATGAACAATCGCGCCGGCGCCGCGTTCCACCACAGAAACCCGGCGCACGCGCCCATCATCGCCGCGGCTACGACCGCCAAGTCGAGGGCGGGGCCGGCCTGCCCGGGCGCGAAACCGTAGGTCTCGGGGTGACGGAACTGCCAGAAGGCGATGACCACGAAGGCGGCGAACACGAGCGTCGCCGCGCCGGCGGCGAGCCCGTCCATGCCGTCGGTGATGTTCACTGCGTTCGACGTGCCGGTGACGATCAGTACCGCCCACACGAGCCACAGCCAGGTTCCCAGCTCGATGTCGAGCAGGCGGGTGAACGACAGATGGGTCGAGGTGTCGACCCAGTGCAGCGCGAGCAGCGCGAACCCGGTTCCCACGAGGAGCAGCCCGCTGGACTTGCCCCGCTTGCGCAGGCCGAGGTTCCGGCCCTTGCGCACACCGAGGTAGTCGTCAATGAAGCCCACCGCCGCCAGCCCGATCACGAGGAGCAGGAGGGTGACCCCGGTGCGGGCGAACTTGATCTGCTCGGTGCGGATATGAGCGATGAGGTAACCGACCACCGCGCTGACCACGATGATGACTCCGCCCATCGTGGGCGTGCCCGCCTTCTGGGCGTGGGGATGCGTGAACGGGCCGTCGTCCCGGATCGTCTGTCCGATGCCGCGCGCCCGCAGGATGCGAATGAGGAACGGTGTGCCGAAGACACTCAGGACGAACGCGACCGATCCCGCGAGCAGCAGCGCGATCATGCGAACGCCCCCTCGTCCGCCAGCGCCTCGGCGACGCGCTCGAGACCAACCGCCCGACTCGCCTTGATCAGGACGGCGTCACCCGGCTCGGCCCGCGGCGCGATTGCATCCAGGGCAGCGGCGGCGTCGGCGACGTCGACGACCTCGACGCTGCCG
>JACDBD010000442.1 GCA_013695115.1 Actinomycetota bacterium
GCCGTGCCCGATGAGCCGGGGCAGCCTCACAGTGCCGAGGTCGATGAGCGGTACCCCCCAGCGCCGGCAGAACACGCCGAGCACCGCGTCACTCGCGGCCACCCGCAGGTCGCACCAGATCGCGAGCTCGAGCCCGCCCGCCACCGCGTGACCCTCGACTGCCGCGATCACGGGCTTCGAGAGCACCATCCGGGACGGGCCCATGGGGCCGTCGCCGTCCTCGGTCACCGGGTTGCCGGTGCCGGTGGAGATCGCCTTCAGGTCGGCGCCGGCGCAGAACGTCCCACCCGCGCCGGTCAGGATCGCGACGCTCACGTCGTCATCGCCGTCGAACTGCCTGAACGCGTCGGCGAGCGCGGCTGCGGTCGGCCCGTCGACCGCGTTGCGGCGGTCAGGTCGGTCGATCGTCACGACTGCGACCGGCCCGTCGGTCTCGTAGCGCACGGCTTCCATCGGCTTCCTTCCTGTGCAGTCAGGCCTCTCGGTCGGGCGGCTTCGTGCCGCGCCGGTCGAGGATCGTGTCCAGCTCGGTGAGCCCGTCCCATGGATTGTCGCCGAAGTGCACCGCTTCCATCCCGATCGACCGGGCGGCCTCGACGTTGTCGCGGTTGTCGTCGACGAACACCGCCGCGGTGGGCTCGACGCCCACGCGCTCGCAGGTGAGGCGATAGATGCGCTCGTCGGGCTTGCGCATCCCGACCGCGCTGGAGTCGACGACGACCTCGAACAGCTCCTCGACGGGGAAGGTGGACCGCCAGGAGTCGCCGAACTCCTTGACGTTGTTGGTGAGCAGGGCGACGCGCATGCCGTCCCCCTGGAGCTCGCGGATGCGGTGCACGACCGGCCAATGGATGCCCACCGGCATCTCGCGGCCGAACCGGTGGTACGCCTCCATGTCGATGGGCTTGCCCAGCACCTCCGGCGCCCGCTTCATGACGCCGGCGAAGTACTCATCCAGGCTGAGCTCACCGGTCTCGAGCCGGTGCCAGTCGTGAGTCACCGCCGACGCGCTCGCCGGCGCCGCGCCGTCGCACGGATCACCACCCTTCCCTCGGCCCTCGACGCCGATGTACGCGGCCTCGCCGAACAGCAGCTCGAGGATGGAGCCCTCGGGGTAGCCCATGTCCATCTCGAAGCGGTCGACCCCGCGGAACAGCGGGCTGGAGATCACCCCGCCGTAGTCCCACACGACGGCTTCGATCGGGTCGGTCATGCGACGGCGAGAGTAACCGGACGCCGCCGGTACGCTGCTCGTCGTGCTCGAGCCCGCTGCCGATCTGCACCCGCACCTGCGCAACGCGCGCCCGCCGGGAACGGTGCGCGTCGATATGCATTCGCATACCTGCTACTCGGGCGACGCCGTCACCACGCTCGACGAGCTCGCCGAGCGGGTCGAGAGCACCGCCATCGACGTGCTGTGCGTCACGGACCACCACTCCATCCGCGGCGCGCTCGAGGCGATCGAGCGCGAGGTGAGCTGCCGGGTGGTCGTGGGCGAAGAGGTGAAGACCCGCGCCGGCGAGATCATCGGGCTGTTCCTGACCGAGCGCATCCCCCATGGGCTCGAGCCGGAGGAGACGATCGCCCGCATCCGGGGCCAGGGCGGCGTCGTCTACGTGCCCCACCCGTTCGACCCGGTGCGGCACGCACTGCGCGAACCCGTCCTCCGCAGCTTGTGCGCGGCGGGCGAGGTCGACGCGCTCGAGGTCTTCAACGCCAAGGTGTCCCTCGATCACCTGAACGCCCGCGCCGCCGACCTCGCTACCGAGACCGGCCTGCCCGGCGGCGCCGGCTCCGACGCTCACGATCCCGCCGCCATCGGCGCCGCCTATGTCGAGATGCCCGACTTCGACGGTCCCGCCGACTTCCTGGCCCGCCTGCCCGAGGGCCGGGTGGCCGGGCACCGCTTCGACCGGGCCCGGGCCTTCACCCCCCGGATCATCCCGAGCGGCCTGACCCAGACCTGAGCGCTGCCGCCCGTTGACATGTGACCAAATGGTCACCTATAAGTAGGGGCGTGGATGCGGTCTTCAGAGCCCTCGCCGACCCGACCCGGCGGACCCTGCTCGACGAGCTCTTCCGTGAGGACGGTCAGACGCTGAGCGCGCTCGACGAGCGCTTCGAGATGTCGCGTTTCGGCGTGATGAAGCACCTGAAGCAGCTCGAGGAGGCGGGTCTTGTCGTGACCCGGCGGCGAGGGCGCGAGAAGTTCCACTTCCTGAACCCGGTCCCGATCCGGCTCGTCCACGACCGGTGGGTGAGCAAGTACGCCGAGCCCTGGACCGCCGGGCTCAGCGGCCTCAAGAGCAGACTGGAGAATCAGATGGAGAAGGTCTTCGAGATCTACATCAAGACCACGCCCGAGCGCCTCTGGGAGGCGATCACCGACCCCGAGACCCGGAGCAAGTACAACTTCGGCGCCCGGGTCACCTCGGACTGGACGCCCGGGTCGCGCTTCGAAATGAGCGCCGGGGACTTCGCGTTGGGCGAGGGCGAGAACGTCGAGGTCGACCCGCCCCGGCGGCTGGTGCAGAGCGCAACCATGCTCTGGAGCGACGACGTGAAGAGCGAAGGAACCTCGAGGATCACGTGGGAGATCGAACCGGTCGGCGACTCCTGCCGCCTGACCGTGACCCACGACCAGCTGCGCGAGGGCGCGAACGAGGAGCTCTACGGCGGCTGGCCGATGATCCTCTCCGGCCTCAAGACGTGGCTCGAGACGGGCGAGCTACTGACCACGCCGGGGTCGCTGATGTACAGCTGAGCCACTAGCGCAGGCCGGTCGCGAACACCAAGACCACCGTCGCGCCCGCGAAGACGCGGTACACGACGAACGGTCCGAACGAGTGGGTGCGCAGCAGGCGCAGCAGCCACGCCACCGCGATGAAGCCGCTGATCCCGGCGGTGATCGTCCCCCACACGAACGGGGGCACGAGCTCTCGCTCGATGCCGCCGCCGCGCATCACGTCGACCCCCTCGAACAGGGCAGCCCCGGCGATGATCGGCAGGCTCATGAGGAACGACAGCCGAGTCGCGGCCTCGCGGTCGAAGCGCAGCCACCTTCCCATCGAGATGGTCGCGCCCGAGCGCGAGACGCCGGGCTGGAGCGCGAGCGCCTGCACCGCTCCCATCAGCGCCGCGTCGCGCGCCCGGAACTCACCGGCGGGGCGTCCGCCGGGTAGCCGGTCCGCCCACCAGAGCACGAGGCCGAAGACGACCAGCATCACTCCGATGAGCACCGGCTCCCCGAGATGCTCGTCGATGAAGTCGTTGAGAAGCGCGCCGACGATCGCCGCCGGCACCGCCGACAGCACCAGCAGCCACGCCATCCGTTCGTCGACGGTGCGGACGGTCCGGGCGCGCAGCGATCGCCACGCTGCCGCGATGTAGCGGACGATGTCGTGGCGGAAGTACCAGGCCACACCCACGAACGTCCCGACGTGCAGCGCCACGTCGAAGGTCTTGTTGAGCTCCGGATCGCGGGTGAGCTCCTCCCACCCCAGCAGCTCGGGCACGAGGATCAGGTGCCCGCTGGACGAGATCGGGAGGAACTCGGTGAGACCCTGGACGATGCCGAGGACGATGGCGTGGACGATGGGCATCGAGGAGGGAGGCTACGTGGGCCCGCGGACGAGCGTCCCCGAAGGGGCGGCTCCGGCTAGC
>JACDBD010000018.1 GCA_013695115.1 Actinomycetota bacterium
CAGGTTGCTCACGTGTTACGCACCCGTTCGCCGCTAGGTCTTCTCGGGCAAGCCCGATGGACCCCGCTCGACTTGCATGTATGAAGCGCGCCGCCAGCGTTCGTCCTGAGCCAGGATCAAACTCTCCGTCAAGATCTCGACCCGCCCGTGAGGAGGGGCCTTCGATCAGAGAGCCGCCGGTCGGGGCCACTGGCCCGTCCCGGCAACTGGCGTGGCACCGGCCGACCCCGAAGGGCTGACCGCCACCACATTTGGAATTGCAGTTTGACGTCCGACCGCGCCCGAGGGCCCGGTGCGGACGCCCGCACTGGCTTTTGGCTATCACTGTTCCGTTTTCAAGGAGCCACGGCCCGAGGACGGAGCCGGCCACCCGATCGCGGGGAACCGGTCGCTCGAGCAGACACCCACTCCGTCTCGTCGGCTGGACCTCGGGGCAAAGAGCCGCGCGCAAGGTCGACTACGACGAGGAGCGTCCGTGTCAATGCCCGGGGGTGCCGTTGCGGCACTCTCCGAGCGGACCCGTCAATTTAGGGCCGGGAACCCTTGCTGTCAAGCGGTTCTCCGGTTCTTCGGGTTCAACCCACCCGGATCCGGGCCCATTTCCGCTTCCCCACCTGGAAGACCTTGCCATCGAGGCCGTCGACGGGGAGGGCCCGATCGGGATCTTCGACCACGACACCGTCCTGGCGCACGGCTCCCTGCTCGATCATGCGGGCCCCCTCCCGGTTGGAGGACACCAGGCCGGCCCGGGCGAGGATCCTGGCCACCCGCACCGGCTCCTCTCCCAGCTCCGCCCGGTCGAGCTCCTTCTCGGGGATCTCCTCGGGGGCCTCGTGGGCCTTGAACACCCGGTCGAACGCCGCCTCGGCCGCCTCGCCCGCGTCCTCGCCGTGGTACAGGTCGACGACGGTGCGGGCCAGCAGGCGCTTGGCCGCCACCGGCTCGATCCGCCCGGCCTCGAGGTCGCCCATGACCTGTTCCACCCGGTCGGGGTCCCACCCGGTGGTCAGCTCGAGGTAGCGGGGCATCAGGGGGTCGGGGACGGACATGAGCTTCCCGAACTGCTCCTCCGGGGCCTCGGTGACCCCGACGTAGTTGCCGAGCGACTTCGACATCTTCTGGGTGCCGTCGAGGCCCTCGAGCAGCGGGGTGGTGATCACCACCTGGGGCTCCTGCCCCTCCTGCTCCTGGAGCTGCCGGCCGACGAGCACATTGAAGAGCTGATCGGTGCCGCCCAGCTCGACGTCGGCCTGCACCATGACCGAGTCCCAGCCCTGCAGCAGGGGATAGAGCAGCTCGCTGACGGCGATGGGGGCGCCATTGCGGTAGCGCTCGCCGAAGTCGTTGCGCTCGAGCATGCGCGCCAGCGTCGTGCGCGAGGTCAGCCGGATGACGTCGTCGATCCCCATGGTCGCCAACCACTCCGAGTTACGCCGCACCTCGATCCGGTCGGGCAGAAGGATGCGCTGCACCTGCTCGACGTACGTCGCCGCGTGGGCGTCGATCTCCTCCTTCGACAGCTGCGGCCGGGTCGCCGACTTGCCGCTGGGATCACCGAGACGGGCGGTGAAGTCGCCCAGGATCAACACCGCGATGTGGCCCAGCTCCTGGAACTGGCGGAGCTTGCGCAGCACGACCGCGAAGCCGAGGTGGATGTCGGACGCCGTCGGATCGATACCGAGCTTGACCCGCAGCGGCCGGCCGCTCTTCAGCTTCTCGGCCAGGCCCTCCTCGGTGATGCAGTCGACGGTCCCGGCCGTGAGGATCCGGAGCTGCTCCTTGATTTCGGCCATCACATAGCTCCCTCGCTCGGCGCCGGGCCATCCTTGAAGGGATTGGCCGGCGCCGCCCTTCGGGTCGCTCGTCCGCACACCGGATCGACGCTACTTTCCCGCTCTGCGGGGCCGCTCGGGCCCCGGCTCGCTGCGGCGCAGGGTACCTACGCCGCGGTCGCTCGCATCGGGCCGAACCGCGGGACGGCCGGGGCTCACGTTCTCGTCTCCGGGGACGTACCAGCGCCAGGGATGCTCGTCGCCCTTGCCCGCGGCCAATCCGATCCGGGTCGAGACCCCGGGCTCTGCCGGCGGCGGCACCCCGTCGTCGAGGAGCTGCAGCGGGCCCTTCACGAGGTCGGCTCCGTCGTGCTCGCGGGTGAGGCCCAGCGCCTGGGCGAGCCGGGCGGGACCGGAGCAGAGGTCGCGGTCGCGTCGGGCGGCCGGACGGCGGGCGCGGATCACGTCGACACCCTCGACCGGTGCGCCACCTCGCAGCAGCACCGCGCTGGCCCACCCCTCCCGGCCGCACACGACGTTGGCGCACCAGTGCATGCCGTAGGTGAAGTAGACGTAGAGGTGGCCGGGCGTCCCGAACATGGTTGCGTTGCGCGCCGTGGGCCCGCGGTACCCATGGCTCCCCGAGTCGTCGGTCCCGGCGTACGCCTCCACCTCGACCAGCCGCACCGCGACGCGACCGACCTCGGCATCGTCGTGCACGATCAGCTTGCCCAGGAGCTCGGGTGCGACCTCGCGGGAATCGCGGGCGTAGAACGCCCGCGGCAGCGCGCGCCCCCGTCGTCGCGCCGCGCTCACCGACCGAGCCAGCCCCGCTGCTCCTTCAGTCGCCCGCGGGCCTCGGTCAGCTGGCGCTTCAGCGGCTTGGGCCCCGCGCCGCCCGGAGTGGTGCGCCGCTGCACCGCCTGGCCGGGTTCGAGCACGGCCAGGGCGTCGGGGCCGAGTCGGGGCTCGGTCATCACCAGCTCCTCGAGCGGCACGCCCCGTTCCGCCGCCTGCCGCACGAGCGATCCGATGGCGGCGTGGGCCTCCCGGAACGGGACACCCGCCTCGACCAGGAGCTCCGCCAGGTCAGCCGCAGCCGATGCCGGCACATCCGCGGCCGCCTGCATGCGCTCGGGGACGAACTCGGCCGTCGCCAGGAGCCCGGTCAGCGCTACCAGCGCCCGGCCGCAGGTGTCGAGGGCGTCGAACAGCGGTTCCTTGTCGCCCTGGAGGTCGCGGTTGTAGGCCAGCGGGAGACCCTTCAGCGTCGCGAGCAGGCCGGTGAGGTGCCCGATCAGCCGGCCGGCACTCCCGCGGGCGAGCTCGGCCACGTCCGGGTTCCGCTTCTGCGGGAGCATCGACGAGCCGGTGGCGTAGGCGTCGCTCAGCACCAGGAACCCGAACTCGTCGCTCGACCACAGGACGATCTCCTCGCCCATTCGCGAGAGGTGCACCTGGGTGAGCGCGGCGGCGAACAGCGCTTCGGCCACGAAGTCGCGGTCGGACACCGCGTCGAGCGAGTTCTCGAACCGGCGGGCGAAGCCAAGTTCCGCGGCGACGAAGTCGGGATCAAGCGGGAGGCTCGAGCCCGCCAGCGCCCCCGCGCCCAGCGGCGAGACGTCGGCGCGGTCGAGCAGCTCCCGCCAGCGCTCGACGTCCCGCGCCAGCGCCCAGAAGTGCGCGAGCAGGTGGTGCCCGAGAAGCACGGGCTGGGCCCGCTGGAGGTGGGTGTATCCCGGGAGGTAGACCGTTTCGGCCTCCCCCGCCCGGCGCAGCAGGACGTCCTGGAGCCCGTGGATGCGTTGCGCGACCGCCCGTCCTTCCCGGCGGAGGTACAGGCGCAGGTCGAGGGCGACCTGGTCGTTGCGGCTCCGGCCGGTGTGGAGCTTGGCTCCAGCGTCTCCCGCGAGCTCGGTCACCCGTCGTTCGACGGCGGTGTGGATGTCCTCGTCGGACGGCTCGAACCCGAACGTCCCGTCGGTGAGCTCCGCTTCGACGCGGTCGAGGGCGGCGAGGATCGCCTTCTCCTCCTCCTTCGTCAGGAGGCCGACCCGCGCCAGCATCCGCACATGTGCGCGCGAACCGGCGATGTCGTCGCCGGCGAGCCGTTCGTCGAACGACAGGCTCTCGGTGAACCGCATCAGCTCGTCGGACGGGCCCTCGGAGAAGCGGCCGTGCCAGAGCGGCTTGGCCTCCTTGATCCCATCGGGCTTCATCTCATCCGGGCTCATGCGCGCTCGTCCGGATCGAACGGACGCTCCTCGCGCTGGCGCCGGGCCCAGGTCTCGACCGAGAGCCCCCACAGCCGCACGAACCCGGCGGCGTCCTCGTGGCGGAACGCGTCGGCAGCCTCATAGGTGGCGAGCTCGTAGTCGTACAGGCTGCGCTCGGCTCGCCGACCGTTGGCGAAGCACCGTCCCGGCTCCAGGTGCACCCGGACGTCGCCGGTGACGTGGCGCTGGGTCGACGCCACGAACGCATCCAGCGCCTCCCGCAACGGCGAGAACCACAGCCCGTCGTAGACGAGCTCGGCGTAGCGGGGCTCGAGCCGTTGCTTCTCCCGCATCACGTCGCGTTCGAGCGTGATCGACTCGAGATCGGCGTGGGCGATGATCAGCGCGAGCGAGCCCGGGCACTCGTACGTCTCCCGGCTCTTGATACCCACCCGCCGGTTCTCGACCATGTCGACCCGACCAAACCCGTACGCGCCCACCGCCTCGCCCAGCCTGGGGATCATGTCCTCGAGCCCCAGCTCGGCGCCGTCGAGTGCCACCGGGGTTCCCTGCTCGAACTGCACCACGACGTCGCGGGGCTCGGCGGGCGCATTGGAGACGGGACGGGTCAGCTCGTAGATGTGCTCGGGTGGAGCCGCCCACGGGTCTTCCATCTCGCCGCACTCGATGGCCCGACCGACGAAGTTCTCGTCGACGGAGTAGGGCTTGTCCCGGGTGACCGTGATCGGGATGCCGTGATGTTTCGCATACTCGATCGAGTCGTCGCGGGTCATGTTCCACACCCGGACGGGCGCGAGGACCTCGAGGTCGGGCGCCAGCGCCCGCACCGACACCTCGAAGCGGACCTGGTCGTTGCCCTTGCCGGTACAGCCGTGGGCGACGGCGTCGGCTCCGTGCTCGCGCGCGGCCGCGACCAGGTGCCGGGCGATGACCGGTCGCGATAGCGCCGACACCAGCGGGTACTTCCCCTCGTACATCGCGTTCGCCCGGATGGCGGGCGCGACGTACTCGCGCCCGAACTCGGCGCGCACGTCGACCACGATCGACTCGACCGCGCCCGCCGCCAGCGCCCGCTCCCGGATCGCGTCGAAGTCGCCGCCCTGCCCGACGTCGGCGGCGAGCGCGACCACCTCCGCCCCCCACTCCTCGCCGATCCACTTGACCGCGACCGAGGTGTCGAGGCCACCGCTGTATGCGAGAACCACACGCTTGGCCATCTCTATTGCCTCGTGCTCACTGCGTACAGCCCTGCTGCCGCACTCATAGGCCCGCCAGGGAGGCCAGTTCGGCCGCGACCGCGGCTCCGCCGGTGCCCTCGGCGCAGATCGCGATGAGGGTGTCGTCGCCGGCAACGGTGCCGAGGACGTTCGGAAGCCCGGCCCGGTCGAGGGCGGACGCCACGACGTGGGCCGAGCCCGGCGGGCTCCGCAGGACGACGATGTTGCCGCTCCACGCCACGTCGACCACGAACTCCCCCATCACCCGGCGGAGATGGTCGTCGGGCGCCCGGCTCTCCTTGGCGTGCTCCGGAACCGCGTACGCCGTGGTTCCGCCGGGGATGCGGACCTTGACCGCACCCAGCTCTTCGAGGTCGCGGCTCACGGTCGCCTGGGTGGCGACGATGCCGTCCGCCGCCAGCAGCTCGACCAGCTGGGCCTGGCTCGAGACCGCCTGGTCCTCGAGCAGCTTGGCGATCCGGTGCTGGCGCTGCGGCTTCCCTAACGTCGCCATCTCTATGGCCTGGCTCGCGGGCGCTCGCTCGGCGCCAAGTGCGGTGCAGTCATCATTGGTCGTGCCCCTCGACAAGCTGGGCGAGCAGCGCGCGCGCGGAGTGCATCCGGTTGGCCGCTTGCTGCCACACGAGGGACGTCGGCCCGTCGATGACGTCGGCCGCAACCTCCTCGCCCCGGTGGGCGGGCAGGCAGTGCAGGAACCGCGCCTGCTCCCCGGCCACCGCCATCATCTCGCCGTCGACCTGGAAGCCGGTGAACGCGGCGCGGCGGGCCTCGCTCTCGTCCTCCTGGCCCATCGACGTCCACACGTCGGTGTACACCGCGTCGGCGCCCTTGACCGCTTCATAGGGATCGTTCGAGATCTCGATCGCCCCGCCCAGGTTGCGGGCGCGGTCGACGACGTCGTCCTCGAGCTCGTAGCCCGGTGGAGATGCCACTGTCAGCTCGATGCCCGACAACGCAGCGCCGAACGCCAGCGACGCGGCCACGTTGTTGCCGTCCCCGACGAACACGAGTCGCCGCCCCTCCAGCGACCCGAAGACCTCGCGCAGGGTGAGGTAGTCGGCCAACGCCTGGCAGGGGTGGGCGCGGTGGGAGAGCAGGTTCACGACCGGCACATCCACGGCTCCGGCCATCGTCTCGAGGGTGGCGTGCTGGAAGACACGCGCGGCCAGGACCGAGCAGAAGCACGCCAGCGTGCGGGCGACGTCCTCCACGCTCTCGCGCACTCCCAGACCGACCTCCTCGGGCCGGATGTAGACCGGATGGCCGCCCAGGGTGACGACCGCCATCTCGGTCGATGTCCGCGTCCGCGCCGACGGCTTCTCGAACAACAGGGCGGCGCCGAGGCCCTCGAGGGGTCGCGGCACCTCCTCGGGGGCACCCTTCCACGCCTCGGCGCGGGACAGCAGCTCCTCGAACTGCGCCGGCGTGAGGTCGTCGACCTCGAGGAAGTCGCGCTTCGCGCTCACTACCCCTCCTCCGCGAG
>JACDBD010000045.1 GCA_013695115.1 Actinomycetota bacterium
GCGCTCGGCCGCGACCTGCTGCTCCGCTTCCTCCACCTCGACGAGGCGCGGGCCGAGCGCGGCCGCGTCGGTGTCGACGTCCGCGAGCTCGCGGCGCACGGCGACCGCATCGGCGATCAGCGTCTCGACGACGCCGCGGTCAGCGGCGGCAGTGAGCTCGCGGTCGACACCGCGTTGCTTCTCTTCGAGCAGCGCGAGCACGCCCCGGGAGCGCTCGCGGAGCGACTCGACGCGCACGAGCCACTCGGCCAGGTCGTCGTGACCCAGCGCGGTCAACGAGTGCTCGACATCGAGCACGGCGGTGTCGAGCTCGCGCAGCCGCAGCCGCACACCGTTCTCGGTCGCCTCGAACTCGGCGCGCTGGTCGCGCACGCGCTCGAGCCGGGCCTGCAGGCCGCCGATCTCGTGGCCGGCGAGGTACAACCGGATGGAACGCAGCTCCTCGACCAGCCCGCCGTGGCGGCGGGCAGCGTCGGCCTGCTTCTGGAGCGGGGTCAGCTGGCGGCGGACCTCGCGCACGAGGTCGTTGAGGCGCAGCAGGTTGCCCTCGGTGGTCTCGAGGCGCCGCTCGGCCCGTTCCCGGCGCCGCCGGAACTTGAGGATGGCGGCCGCCTCTTCGATGATCGCCCGCCGCTCCTCGGGCCGGGCGGTGAGCACGGTGTCGATCTGGCCTTGCCCGACGATCACGTGCTGCTGGCGGCCGATCCCGGTGTCGGAGAGCAGGTCCTGGATGTCGAGCAACCGGCAAGGCGCGCCGTTCAGCGCGTACTCGGACTCGCCGGTGTTGCGGAAGATCGTGCGGGTAATCGTGACCTCGGAGAAGTCGATCGGGAGTAACCCCGCCTCGTTGTCGATCGTGAGCGAGACCTCGGCGCGCCCGAGCGCGGGCCGACCGGGAGCACCGGCGAAGATGACGTCGTCCATCTTCCCGCCGCGCAGGGTGCGGGGGCCCTGGGCGCCGAGGACCCAGGCGACCGCGTCGACGAGGTTCGACTTGCCGGTGCCGTTGGGGCCGACGACGACGGTGATGCCGGGCTCGAACTGGAGGGTCGTCTTGTCGGCGAACGACTTGAAGCCCTTCAGCATCAGCGACTTCAGGAACACCCGACGACAACTCCTCGATGCAGCTCGCTTCCCGGATCGTATCGAGAGCCGACCCCGGTTCCGTGGACAGGCTGGACGGGCAGGTCAGCGCACCCGGAAGCCGGACTCCCCCACCGGGTCCTCGGTGCAAACCTCGACGCCGTCGACCCGGGCTCGGCTGGGTCCCTCGTGACACCAGCGCACCACCCGGTCGACCGCGGGCTCGGTGCCCTCCAGGACGACTTCGACCCGGCCGTCGGCGCGATTGCGGACCCATCCGGCCACGCCGCCCGCGACCGCCTGCTCCCGGCACGACTCCCGGAACCAGACCCCCTGCACCGACCCCGAGACGAGGACGCGGCGCCGGACGGGCGGAGCGGTCACCGCTTCAGACCTGGCAGGCCTCGCAATAGAAGGTGGAGCGGCCGCCGTAGCGCTCACGGACCAGCGGCCGCCGGCACCGGCGGCAGGTCTCGCCCTCCCGGGCGTAGACCTTGTGGTGCAGCTGGTACTCGCCCGGCTTGCCGTGCAAGTCGACGTACTGCATGTCGGACAGCGACGAGCCCCGGTACTTCACCGCGTCTTGGAGCGTCTCGACCATCGCCCGGTAGAGGCGACGCACCTCCTGGGCGGAGAGGGAGTCGCTCATCCGGTCCCACCGCAGGCCGGCGCCGAAGAGGATCTCGTCGCTGTAGATGTTGCCGATGCCGGCGAGGAACTTCTGGTCCATCAGCAGCGCCTTGAGCTTCATGTGCTTCTCGGCGACCATCCGGCCGAAGTGCTCCCATGACATCGCGGTCTCGAGCGGGTCGAGCCCGAGGTGGGCCAGCTCGCTCACGTCCTTCTCCACGGTGTCGAGCTCCGTGACGAACATCTCGCCGAAGGTCCGGGGGTCGACGAAGCGCAGCTGTCCGCCCTGCGTGAAGGTGATGACGACGTGGGTGTGCTTGGTCGTGGGCACGCGGCCGCCCTTGGCCCGCAGCAGCTGTCCCGACATCCCGAGGTGGATCACGAGCACCTCGCCGCCGTCGAGGCGGCAGAGGATGTACTTGCCCCTCCGCTCGACGCCGGTGATCTTGTGACCGATCAGCCGGTTGGCGAACTGCTTACGGTTGTGATGGCGACGGATCGAGCGCATCCCGTCGGCTTCCACCGCCTTGACCTTCTTCCCGACGATCTCCCGTTCGAGGTCGCGTCGTACGACCTCGACCTCAGGCAGCTCCGGCATCGCGTCCTTCCGGCGCCGCCGTTTCGGCCGCGCTCACAATGTCGTGCTCGTGGAGGTGACGCCACGCCGCCTGCGCCGCGACCTGCTCGGCCTGACGC
>JACDBD010000055.1 GCA_013695115.1 Actinomycetota bacterium
CTCCACCGCCTCGAGCGGGTGCGCCTCGTCGAGCGTGAAGGACCCGACCTGGAGGCGTCGCAACCCGGCGAGGTGCGCGCTCCCGCCCAGGGCTTCGCCCAGATCGGCCGCGAGCGAACGGATGTAGGTGCCGCTGCTGCACTCCACCAGCACCGTGGCCTGCGGGTAGGGGCCGGGATCGAACGCTTCGACGTCGAGGCGGTCGATCCGGACACGACGAGGCGCGCGCTCGACCTCCTCGCCCCGGCGGGCGAGCTCGTGCAGCCGGCGCCCGCCGATCTTCACCGCCGACACCATCGGCGGCAGCTGCTCGATCGCGCCGACGAACTGCTTGGCCGCCGCCTCGACATCCTCACGGGTCAGCGGCATCGGGCGCTGCTCGAGCACGTCACCGGAGGCGTCGAGCGTCGTCGTCGCGACGCCGAACGAGACGGTGCCGCGGTAGACCTTGGTCGAGTCCTGGAGGAACCGCAGGAGCCGGGTGGCGCGCCCGAGCCCGACGAGGAGGACGCCGGTGGCGTCGGGATCGAGGGTCCCGGCATGTCCGACCCGGCGCTGGCCGTAGAGCTTGCGCAGCTTGGCGACGATGTCGTGCGACGTGAACCCCGCCGGCTTGTCGACGACCACGAGGCCGTGCGTGGTGAGGCTCAGACTCGGGCTCACGTTCAGCTCGCGCGCGGGAGCGCCCGCTGGACGCGCGCTACGACCTGGTCGACCGGGCCGTCGGACGTGAACCCGGCGGCGAACCGGTGCCCACCCCCGCCTTCGGTCTCGGCGATCTTGCGGACGTCGACGTCACCCAGCGATCGGAGGCTCACCCGGACGCTGCCGTCGGCCTCTTCCTTCAGAACGCAGGACACTTCGGCCTCGGCGGTGCGGCGAACGATGTCGATGAGGCCCTCGACCTCCTCCATCGTCACGCCGTGGGCGCGGAGGTCGCGCTGTTCCACCGAGGTCCACACGAATCGACGTTCAGGGACGAGCACCGCCCGCCCGAGCGCGTCGCCGACGAGCTTGAGGTAGGAGAAGCGATGCTCCTCGAACAGGGTGCGGCTGAGGGTCGAGACCGGCACGTCGAACTCGACCAGCTCGCGCGCCATCTCGAAGACCTCGGGCGTGGTGGTGTCGTACTGGAATCGGCCGGTGTCACAGACGAGCGCGGTGTACAGGCACACCGCCGCGTCCCGGTTGAGGGGCAGGCCCAGCGCGCCGATGAGCCGGTGCACCAGCGAGCCGCTGGCGGCCGCGTCGGGATCGATGACGTTGATCGAGCCGTACCGGTCGTTGGAGATGTGGTGGTCGATCACGATGAGCTGTCCGGCCGACTTGGCCGCCGACTCAAGGTCGCCGAGGCGGTCCATCGAGCCGCAGTCGAACGTGATCATCACCTCCGGGTCGGTGGGGAACTCGCCCGGCGGGACGAGCAGATCGAGGCCGGGGAGCTCGCGGTAATGCGGGGCGACGACGAACGGCGTCGGGAACGACGCCACACAATCGCGCCCCGCCGCCCGCAGCACGTGGAGGAGCCCGAGGGTCGAGCCCAGAGCGTCGCCGTCGGGGCTGACGTGGCAGGCGAGCGAGATCCGGGTCGCGCCCTGGATCGCGGTGACCGCGCGCGCGAGCTCACCCGCGACCTCCGGGTCGTGACGGGGGGCATCGCGGCGGTCGGTCACGGCTGCTCGTCCCGATGGAGCGTTCGGATGATCTCCTCGACCCGCTGTCCCTGCACGATGGCGGGATCTTCGCGGAACGTGAGGTGCGGGAGGTACTTCAGCCGGACCTCGCGCCCCAGCACCGCTCGTAGGTGAGAGCCGGCGTGTCGGAGCGCCACGCCGGTTTGCTCATGCTGCTCCTCGGTGCCGAGCACGGAGTAGAAGACGGTCGCGTGACGCAGATCGGGGCTCACTTCGACGCCAGTGAGCGTGACGAAGCCGAGGCGGGGATCGGAGAGGCGCTCGACCTCGTCGGCGAGCGTCTCGAGCACGACCTCGTTGACCCGGGCGGTGCGCGGGTAGCGACGAGGCTGGCGGGCGCGGGTCACGCCGGCTCCTCGAACAGGCCGTCGCCGTCGAGGTAGTT
>JACDBD010000094.1 GCA_013695115.1 Actinomycetota bacterium
CCTGATGGCAGCTACATCCGCTTCGACGAGAACGCCGCCGTGCTCATCAACGACCAGCTCCAACCCCGAGGTACCCGCATCTTCGGGCCGGTCGGCCGGGAGCTGCGCGACCGCCGGTTCATGCGCATCGTCTCGCTCGCCCCGGAGGTCCTCTGACATGAAGCTGAAGAAGGGTGACCGGGTCCGCGTGATCGCGGGCAAGGACATCGGCAAGGAGGGCGAGGTCACTCGCGTCCTGCGCGAGCGGGACCGCGTGATCGTCGACGCCATCAATGTGGCCAAGAAGCACCAGAAGGCCACCAAGGCGACGATGCAGGGCGGGATCATCGACAAGGACATGCCCATCCACGTCTCGAATGTGGCGATCCTGTGCGAGAGCTGCGGACCCACCAAGATCGGGTTCCGCTTCGAGCGCGACGGCACCAAGGTGCGCATCTGCCGCAAGTGCGGAGGTGACCTGTGAGCCCGCCCGCGACCCGAGTGCGGCCGCGCCTCAAGGAGCGCTACGAGACCGAGGCGCGCCCCGCGCTGCAGCAGGAGCTGGGCCTGCGCAACGTGATGCAGGTGCCCCGGCTCGAGAAGATCATCCTGAACACCGGCGTGGGCGCGGCTTCCCAGCCCGGTGGTCAGTCGCTACTCGACGGCGCGGTCGCCGACCTGACCGTCATCACCGGCCAGAAGCCGGCGCTCACGCGGGCCAAGAAGTCGATCGCGAACTTCAAGCTGCGCGAGGGCCAACCCATCGGCGCGAAGGTCACGCTGCGCGGCGACCGGATGTGGGAGTTCCTCGACCGGCTGGTGAGCCTGACGATCCCCCGAATGCGCGACTTCCGGGGTATGAGCCCGGACTCGTTCGACGGCCACGGCAACTACACGTTCGGCGTCACCGAGCAGCTGATCTTCCCTGAGATCGACTACGACAACATTGACACTGTCCGGGGCATGGACATCACCATCGTGACTACCGGCCGCACCGACGACGAGGGCCGCGCACTGTTGCGCGCCCTCGGCTTCCCCTTTAGGAGAGATACATGACAAGCGCGAAGCGAGGACGGCGGCCGGAAGGCCGGCGCCCGCAGTGGAGCACGCGGAGCGAGCGGCCCGAAGGGCGGCGGCGGGGCATCCCCGCCGACGAGCGAGCGGAGCAATAGAGATGGCGAAGAAGGCACTGGTCAACAAGCAGCGGCGCAAGCCCAAGTTCAACGTGCGCGCCTACACACGCTGCCGGCGGTGTGGCCGAGCGCGCTCCGTCTACCGCCGTTTCGGCCTCTGTCGGATCTGCCTGCGCACGATGGCCCACGCCGGCGAAGTGCCCGGCATCACCAAGGCGTCGTGGTGAGGGGGTGACGCGATGACGATGACCGACCCGATCGCCGACATGCTCACCCGGCTGCGGAACGCCAACGTCGCGTTCCACGACGACGTCGCCATGCCGTCGTCGAAGGTGAAGGAGGCGCTGGCCCAGCTGCTCGAGCGCGAGGGCTACATCACCGGCTTCGCGGTCGAGGACGACGCCTCGCGTCCCGGGCGCCGCCTCAAGATCCAGCTCAAGTACACGCCCGAGCGCAAGCGAACCATCTCCGGGATCCGGCGCGTCTCCAAGCCCGGCCTGCGCGTCTACACCAAGGCGGACAAGGTCCCCCGGGTGCTCGGCGGCATGGGCATCGCCATCCTGTCCACCAACCAGGGCCTCATGACCGACCGCGAGGCGCGCCAGCGCCGAGTCGGTGGCGAAGTCCTCTGTCAGGTCTGGTAGCAGCCATGTCTCGCATCGGTCAGCAGCCCATCCCCATCCCCTCCGGTGTCGAGGTGGAGATCGAGGGCCGCCACGTGGTCGTCAAGGGCCCCAAGGGCACCCTCGAGCACCACACGCCGTACATGATCACGGTGACCCGCGTCGGCGACGCGCTCACCGTGGCGCGCCCCGACGACGAGCGCGAGAACCGGGCCCTCCACGGCCTCACCCGCTCGCTCGTCAACAACATGGTCGTCGGCGTGTCCGAGGGCTACGTCAAGGAGCTCGAGATCGTCGGGGTGGGCTACCGGGTGCAGGCCCAGGGGCCGTCGAGGCTCGAGCTCCAGATCGGCTTCTCGCACTCGGTGCCGGTCGAGGCGCCCGATGGTGTGACGTTCGAGGTGCCGGTGCCGACCCGCATCACCGTGCGCGGGTACGACAAGCAGCTCGTCGGTCAGGTGGCCGCCGACATCCGCAAGATCCGCAAGCCCGAGCCGTACAAGGGCAAGGGCATCCGATACGCCGACGAGCGCGTGCTGCGCAAGGCCGGCAAGTCGGCGAAGTAGTGACGACCGAGGAACGAAGGCGATCATGCACAACCGTCAGGTAGCCCGGGAGCGCCGTCACCGGCGTGTCCGCAAGAAGGTCCGCGGCACCGCGGCACGGCCGCGTCTCGCGGTGTTCCGTTCCAACAAGCACATCTACGCACAGG
>JACDBD010000112.1 GCA_013695115.1 Actinomycetota bacterium
CCGTAGAGGAGCCCCGGCGTGACCGGCACGCCCTCGCCGTCGACCGCGGTGAGCGACGGCACCATTGCGGCCACACTGACACCGCGCACCGCGGCGCGGTCGACCGAGAGCTCGCGCAGCGCCGATCCCGGACCGCGCCGCCAGGCTTCGTCGGCGTCGTGCTCGAGCCGCTCGGGCGCGGGCACGCGAAGTTGGTGTGGCACCCGCGCGCGCGCGACCACGTTCCCGTCGCCATCCGCGGCAATCGCCTTCACGGATGTCGTGCCGATGTCGATCCCGACCGTGACCTCAGTCACGAGGCGTGACCCTACCGGGCACGCCTACCCTCACCCCATGGAACTCGAGCTGCTGCCGGTCACCGATCCCGGTCGGACCTTCGTCGCGCAGTGCGAGGAGCACGCCCCCGACTTCGCCAGCCGGGCCGCTGAGCACGACCGCGACGCGACGTTCCCGATCGAGAACATCGAGGCGATGCAGAAGAGCGGCGCGTTCGCGGCGTGCGTGCCCGAGGAGCACGGCGGACTCGGTCTGACCTCGTTGCACGACCTCACCGTCGGCGTCAACCGGCTCGCTCGCGGCGACGGATCGACCGCCATCGCCTCCAACATGCACCTCGGTGCCACCTGGGTGGCCACCCGTGCCTGGCGGGAGGCGACCGCGTACGGCGACGCCGCCGTCGCCGAGCTCACCGGGGGCATGCTCTCGGGTGTCGGCGCCGGCGCGCTGGTCGCGTGTGTGCTCATCACCGAGTACGGCACCACCCCCGGGTACCCGCTCACCGAGCTGACCCGGGCCGAGGGCGGCTGGCTGCTGAACGGCCGCAAGGGCTTCGGCACGCTCTCTCCCGTCGCCGACCTGTATCTCGTCCAGGCCCGCCGCCGCCTCGACGACGACGACCAGATCGTCTTTGCTTCGGTACTCGCCGGCTCCGACGGCGTCGAGATGAAGGACAACTGGGACGCGCTCGGGATGCGCGCCTCGGGGAGCCAGGACCTGGTGTTCAGGGACTGCCTCGTCCCCGACGAAGCCGTGTTCGTGTCGGGCCAGTGGGGTGGCAATGGGACGAGCCATCTCATCGGCATGATCAGCGGCGTGACGGGCCTCGTCGGTGCGTTCCTCGGGATCGCCGAGGAGGTCCGCCGCATCGTGGTCGAGTCGGTCATGACCCGTCGCAAGGCGCCCAGCGATCGACTGCTCTCCGAGCGATCCGCCATCCAGCGCGCGGTCGCCGAGATGGAGATCGACCTGGCGGCCTCGCGGGCGATGTTGTCGCGCACGACCGCGCACCTCGACGAGTACTTCGCCTCCCACGATCCTGAGCAGGTCACGATCAACGACCTCCACCGGCTGAACGCCGACGTCCAGTGCACCAAGACGTTCGTCAACCGGAAGGCTGTCGACGTCGTCGACCGGGCGCTGACCGCGTCGGGCGGGGCCGGGTACCTGACGGCGAGTCCCCTCTCGCGCCTCTACCGCGACGTGCGAGCGGGCCCGTTCATGCAGACGTACTCGCCCAACGAGGCCTACGAGTACATCGGGAAGGTCACGCTCGGGCTCGACCCGACCCTGGATCTCTGAGGGCCGCCAGCACGTCGTCGTGGAGCCGGCCGTTCGAGCTGACGGCGTTCCCCCCGTCGGCGCGGGCGACACCTTCCAGGTCGGTGAACCGGCCGCCCGCCTCCTCCACGATCACCTGGATCGGGGCCACGTCCCAGAGGTTCACGATCGGCTCGACCATGACGTCGGCGCTGCCCTCGGCGACGAGGACGTGGCCCCAGAAGTCGGAGAAGCCCCGGGCGCTCCAGCAACGGGCGGCGAGCGCGCGGAATTGCTCACCCAAGGCGTACTCGTCGAACGACCGGCCCGACGTGTAGCAGAGCAGCGCGTCCTCGACCGCTCCGACCTCGGACACGTGAATCGCCTCGCCGTCGGCGAATGCGCCCTCGCCCCGCGCCGCCCACCACCGCCGCCCCAATGCCGGCGCAGAAGCGACTCCCACCCGCATCTCGCCGTCGACCTCGAGCGCCAGCAACAGCGCCCAGATCGGGATGCCGCGCAGAAAGTTGATGGTCCCGTCGATGGGATCGATGATCCAGCGGCGGGCGCCACTTCCGGTCGGGCCGAGCTCCTCCCCGACAATGGCGTCGTTCGGTCGCTCGCTCGCCAGCCGGGCCCTGATCTCCTCCTCCACCGCCCGGTCGGCCTCGGT
>JACDBD010000113.1 GCA_013695115.1 Actinomycetota bacterium
GGCGACGTGGCCGTCATCGCCGGTCCCAACGCGTATCACGCCGCCGACTGCCGCCTGGTCGAGGGTCAGGCGAGCGTGGCGACGATGTTCCGGTCCGAGGCGAAGCAGCGGGGCCTGAACCCGTGCCGGATCTGCCAGCCCGGATAGGGGCGGCTCAGTAGCGGAACGCGCTCGCGTCGACCTCGCGCAGGCGGCGGGCGAGGCCGGGAAGGAGCTTGGCCGCGAGGCCGGGCACCGTCTCCACCAGGCCGCCGAACTCGCGTTGGCCGAGTACCAGCAGCTTCATCTCGGTCTCCGCGATCACGGTCGCCGAGCGGGGCCCGTGGTCGAGGAGGGCGAGCTCGCCGAAGTAGTCGTCGGGGCCGAGCGTGGTGACCCGCTCACCGCCCCGCCGGACCTCGGCCTGGCCCTCCAGGATGAGGAAGAACTAGTGACCCACCCGACACTCGGTGACGAGCTCCCGGCCGGACTCGACATCGATCTCGTCGGCGGCCCGGAGCACCTGCTGGAGGTCGGGCTTCGTGAGCGCCGAGAACAGCGGCACGGCCGCGAGCTGCTCGGTCGATGCGCTGGCCATCGCCGCACTCTACCGATCTACGCCCGGAGGGGCTCGATGGTCGTGATGTAGGCGGCGAGCCGCTCGGCCGCCTCGACCGCGGTGCCGGGCTCGAGCAGGCCGTCGCCCTCCCAGCACTCCGAGGCGCGCCGCCATACCCGTGCCTGGCGGCCGAGGTACTCGCCGGTCTCGACCCCGTCGCCCAGCCGCCGGCGCCACTTGGCTTGGGCGCCGAGGATGCGCTTCAGCACCGCGTCGTTACGGGCGGGGTCGGGGTGCTCGGCGTGGAAGCCGATCTCGAGCTCGTCGTCGACGAGCTGCACCTCGTAGTGCTCGCGCGTCTCGTCGCCGAACCACACCTTGGCGTTGCGCGAGCTGGTGCGCCACGAGAAGTCGCGGCCGTCGGGCGGCAGGAAGCCGACGAGCGCGTCGACCACCTGCTCGAAGAACTCTTTCGACACCGGGAGGACGGTACCGTGCCGGGGATGGACGACGACCCCCGCGAGCGGGTGCTGGCCGGGACCTACGCCTGCATCGCCCGCTTCGGGATGGGTAAGACGACCGTCGACGACGTCGCCAAGGAGTCGGGCGTCTCGCGTGCCTCCATCTACCGGCTGTTCCCCGACGGCAAGGAGCAGCTGCTGCGGGAGGCCGTCGGCTGGGAGATGAACCGGTTCTTCGCCCGGTTGGCCGAGCAGGTGTACGACGCCCCCGACTTCGCCAGCCTGCTCGAGCAGGGGCTCGTATTCGCCCACCGCTCCCTCATGGAGCACGAGGTCCTCCAGAAGGTGCTCGTCACCGAACCCGACCGGCTACTCCCGCTGCTCACCGTCGAGCAGCACCGGGTGCTCCGCTTCATCACCGCGTTCCTCCTCCCGTACCTGGAGCGGGAGCGCGCGGCAGGTCGGCTGCAGCCCGCGGTCGACCTCGAGCAGGCGGCCGACTACGTCGCCCGGATGTTGCTCTCGCTCATCGGCTCGCCCGGGCACTGGGACATGGACGATCCCGCCGCGGTACGGAAGCTAGTGCGTGCCCAGCTCCTCGGCGGGATCCTCGCGCCCGCCTAAACCTCGGCGGCGTAGGGCGGCGCGGGGTCGTACTCCATGAGCCGCTGCACGACGCGGGCGTGGGGGATCCCGTAGAGCTGGCCCACGACCCAGAGCGACATGTCGATGCCGGCGGAGACGCCGGCGGCGGTCACCACGTTCCCGTCGCGGACGTAGCGGATGTCTTCGAGCACGGTGACGTTGCCCTGCTCACGGAGCTTGTCGACATAGCCCCAGTGGGTCGTCACCCGCCGGTTGGCGACGAGCCCGGCCGCGTGCAGCAGGTAGGAGCCGGTGCAGACGCTCGTGACCCAGGTGCAGTCGGCCGCGGCCGACTTGATCCAGTCGAGACGGGCCGGGTCGTCGCGACGGGTCCCCTCGCCACCCGGGACCACGAGCACGTCCAAGGGCGGCGCGTCCGCATAGGTGTGGTCGGGCAGCACCCGCATGCCCTTGGCAGCGCGGATCGGCTCGTCGCGCTCGGCGATGCTCACGACGCGGTCGCCCTCCATCCGCGCCATCGTGAACACCTCCCACGGGCCGGCGAAGTCGAGCTCCTCGGCGTCGTCGAACAGCAGTACCCCGGTCGTGAACGGCATCAGGCGCTCTCCTCCTGTAGTT
>JACDBD010000145.1 GCA_013695115.1 Actinomycetota bacterium
GGAGACGATCCGGGCCGCGGTCGGCCGCTACACCCAGTTGATCGAGTCGAAGGGCGCCGAGCCCGGCTACGTCGACTACTGGGGGAAGCGGCGCTTCGCCTACGAGGTGAACCACCGCCTGGAGGGCTACTACGTGGTGCTCCAGGCGATGGCCGAGCCTCCGGCGATGGACGAGTTGCACCGGGTGCTCTCCCTGGCAGACGAGGTCATCCGCCACAAGGTGTTGCGGATTCCCAAGGAGGTCTACGGACCCCCGAAGACCGCGAGCACCGGCGTGGCGGACGCATAGGCCAGAACGCATAGGGAGGAACCACCATGGCCAACGGAAACAACGTCACGATCGTGGGCAACCTGACCCGCGACCCGGAGTTGCGCTACACGCCCAGCGGGCAGGCCAACGCCAGCTTCGGCGTGGCCGTCAACCGACGCTGGATGAACCGGCAGACGAACGAGTGGGAGGAGCGGGTCTCCTTCTTCAACGTGGTCTGCTGGCGCGAGATGGCCGACAACGCCAGCGAGTCCCTCGCCAAGGGCGCCCGCGTCGTCGTTACCGGCCGGCTCGAGCAGCGTTCCTGGGAAACCGAGAACGGCGACAAGCGCAGCGTCATCGAGATCGTCGCCGACGAGGTCGGACCGAGCCTGCGCTGGGCCACGGCCGAGATCAAGAAGAACGACCGCCGAGGCGGCGGCGACTTCGGGGGCGGCGGCGACGGCGGATCGGGCGGACAGGGAGGGGGTGGGGGCGAGTCCCGCCCCCAGCCCGCCTCCCAGGGTTCCGGCTCCGGCTCCGGCCAGAGCTACGACGACTTCGGCGAAGAGCCCTTCTAGGTGCTCCTCGTGCAAGCGGCAGAACAGACGCAGTCGCGTGGAACTTGGCGTCCGAGCGGGCGTCCGCGGCGTAGGTACCCTGCGCCGCAGCGAGCGAGGCGGAAGAGATAGGGATGGCAAAGGATCGCGAGCGGCGCAAGGGCGGCAAGGGGGGGAAGCGCGAGTCGGAGCGCGACCGGCGCCGGATCCCCAAGAAGAAGGTGTCGATCCTCAACACCGACAGCATCAAGTGGATCGACTACAAGGACGTCAACCTGCTGCGCCGCTTCATGTCGGAGCGGGCCAAGATCCGCGCCCGGCGCGTAACCGGCAACTCGGCCCAGCAGCAGCGGGCGGTGGCCCGGGCGATCCGCGTGGCCCGCGAGATGGCGCTCTTGCCGTACGCCGTGCGGCAGGTGACCCAGCGCAGCAAGGGCGGTCGCGGACGCGACCGCGGCGACCGCGACATCCTGCGCGACCCGATGGCGGGCATGGGGCCGCCGGCCGCGCCCCCGGGGCCGCCGCCGGTGTCCGACGACGTCGAGGTTGCCGAGGTCGAGGCGGTCGGCGTCGACGCGGTCGCGACCGACATCGAATCGCCGCCTGAGAACGGCGCGCCGCCTGACTCGACAGCCCCCGACGCGCCTGTGCCCGACGCGACAGTGGAAGCCGACGCGGTGGAAGCCGGCGAGGCGAGCGAATGAAGATCGTGCTGCGTGCCGACGTCGAAACCCTCGGGAACAAGGGTGACCTGCTCGACGTGTCCGACGGGTACGCCCGCAACTATCTCGTTCCCCGCGGACTCGCCATCCGTGCCACCAAGGGTGTGGTCAAGCAGGCGGAAGCCATGCGGCGCAACCGGGCGGCGCGCGACGCGCGCGACCGCGAGGCGGCCCAGGCCGTCGCCGATCAGCTCACCGGTCGCCGGATCGAGATCCCCGCGCGCGCCGGCGAGGGCGGTCGACTGTTCGGCTCTGTGACCAGCACCGACGTCGCCAACGCGGTCCAAGCCCAGCTCGGCGTCGAGATCGACCGTCGCCATCTCTCCATGCCCGAGCCGCTCAAGGCGCTCGGCCCGGCCGAGGTGCCGTTGCGACTCCACCCCGACGTCGAGGTGCAGATTCCGGTCGAGGTCGTCGCCGAGTAGCCCGACCGCCCGACCGGCGGCTTCGCCCGATAGCTGACGCATTCCCGGATAACTGTCACACCCCGCTGGTTCAATCGCGGGAGTAGTGCACAGGTCTGTGGAACACCGAGGGTGAATTCCACAGGGAAGTCACAGGTGTTTGCTACTGGTTCCCCACAGGGCCGCGACGCGACGATGCGTGCTCGCTCGTGGGTGACCAACGGGTGACGGTGCAATGAACCGCACGGTCGAAGGGAGCGGCGTGGTCCAGTTGCTCGAGGAGGGTCGCCGACGTTCGAGTGGTCGCGTCCCGCCCCACAACCTCGAGGCCGAGGAGTCGCTCCTGGGCGCGATGCTGTTGTCGCGCGACGCGATCACGGCCGCGGTCGAAGCGCGCGTCGACTCGACCGACTTCTACAAGCCCGCCCACACCCACATCTTCGAAGCGGTCATGGCCCTGTACGGCCAGGGCGAGCCCGTCGATCCCGTCACCGTGGCCGAGGAGCTCCGGAAGTCCGAGCTGCTCGATGCGCTCGGCGGCAAGGCGACGCTGTTGCGGATCCAGGCGGGCACGCCGGCGTCGGCCAACGCCGGGCACTACGCCACCATCGTCAGCGAGCTGGCGCTGCTGCGCCGGCTGATCGCGGTCGCGGGCGACATCGCCGAGATGGGGTACGAGGCGCCCGACGACGTGACCGAGACGCTCGACCGGGCCGAGTCGCTCGTGTTCGAGGTGGCCGAGCGGCGTGTCGCCGAGTCGCTGACTCCCATCTCCGAATCGCTCCAGACGACGCTCGACCAGCTCGAGTCGATGTACGGGCGCGACACCGACGTGACCGGTGTCCCGACCGGGTACCACGAGCTCGACGACCTGCTGCTCGGGTTGCAGCCATCGAACCTCGTGATCGTGGCGGCGAGACCGGGGGCGGGCAAGACGTCGTTCGCGCTGGGCGCGGCGGCCAACGCCGCGCTCGTGAGCCATCGCCCGACGATCTTCTTCTCGATGGAGATGGGCAACCTCGAGCTCACCAAGCGACTCCTCGCCGGTGAGGCCCGGGTCGAGGCCCGCAAGCTCTGGACCGGCAACATCCCCGAGGGCGACTGGACCCGATTGAGCCACGCGGTTGGGCGTCTCGCCGAGGCCCCGCTCTTCATCGACGACAACCCCCACTGCACGGTGATGGAGATGCGGGCCAAGGCCCGGCGCATCAAGGCCCGTCACGGCGACCTCGGCATGATCGTGGTCGACTACATCCAACTCATGAGCACCGGCGTGCGCCGCACCGCCGAGAACCGCCAGGTCGAGGTGTCGGAGCTCTCGCGGGGCCTCAAGATCCTCGCCCGTGAGCTCGACTGCCCGGTGATGGCGCTGTCGCAGTTGAACCGGCAACTGGAGTACCGCCAGGACAAGCGTCCGATGCTCGCCGACCTTCGCGAAAGTGGAGGCCTGGAGCAGGACGCCGACGTCGTGTGCTTCATCTACCGCGACGAGCTGTACAACCCCGAGTCCGACCAGCGGGGGACCGCCGAGATCATCGTGGCCAAGCACCGGAACGGTCCGACCGGCTCCACGCGCCTGGCCTTCCTAGACCACCTCACCAAGTTCGCCAACATGGCCCGCGACTGATTCAGCAGTAGGAGCTCGGCGCTACCGTGGACGCGGTGAGCGACGACGTGATCGTGAAGTCCGAAGCGGGCTTCACCACCATCACGATGAACCGCCCCGAGCGGCGCAACGCGCTGTCGCTCGAGTTGATGCGCGAGCTGACCGCCGGGTTCCAGGCCACGGGCGACAGCGACGCCCGCGGCGTCATCCTCGCCGGTAACGGGCCGGTCTTCTCCGCCGGCCACGACTTCGCCGACCTCGCCGGGGCCGACTTCGGCGCGCTCCAGCGGCTGCTGGCGGCATGCACCGAGCTGATGACGACCATGCAGTCCATCCCCCAACCCGTCGTCGCCCGGGTGCACGGCCTCGCCACCGCCGCCGGGTGCCAGCTCGTTGCCACCGCCGATCTCGCGGTCGCCGCCGACAGCGCCGCGTTCGCGATCCCGGGGGGGAAGGGCGGGTGGTTCTGCCACACGCCCCTGGTTGCGGTTGCCCGCAACGTGGGGCGCAAGCGGGCGCTGGAGCTCGCGATGACCGGCGACACCGTGGACGCCGCCACCGCGTCCGAATGGGGTCTGGTCAACCAAGTCGTGCCCGAGCCCGACTTGGACGAGGCGACGATCGAGCTGCTGCGCCGGGCCACCCGCGGGAGCGCGACGTCGAAGGGGCTGGGGAAACAGGCCTTCTACGCGCAGATCGAGCTGCCCCAGACCGATGCCTACCGCTACGCCATGGACGTGATGGCGCGGGCGGGAACGTCACCCGATGCCCAGGAGGGCTTCGCCGCCTTCCTCGAGAAGCGCAAGCCCCGGTTCGACCGCGACTGAGACGACTGGGCCCAGAAAGGTCAGAAGAGGCGAGGGTCGACGGGTGCGCCCGTCCGCAGCTCCTGGAGGTCGACCTCGACGCACTCGACGCCGCGGCTCTCGGCGAACACGCGCGCCTGGGGCTTGATGCGGGTCGCCACCAGCATCCCGAGCGTCGGCGCCAGCGAGGAGTCCCCGTCAAGGCGCTGCTGGTAGCGCAGCAGCTGCTCGACCCCGGCGATCTCGCCGACCCGCTTCACCTCGACCACCACCGCCCGGCCGTCGCCGTCGCGACACAGCAGGTCGACGGGGCCGATGTCGGTCGGGTACTCGCGGCGCACGAGACGCAGGTCGGCGCGCAGCGCCTGCACCCGCGCCGCGATCAACTGCTGGAGCTCGGTCTCCACACCGTCCTTGGCCAGGCCGGGGTCGTCGCCGAGATCGACGGTGTGGTCGTGGACAACTTCGTGCAGCTCGATCGTGAGCCGCTCGCCCCCGGCCGTCACCGCCGTGATCGCGCCCTCCTCTTCCCGGATCGTGCAGGGCGGGCTCATCCAGTTCAACGGCTTGTACGCCTTGGCGTCGCAGTGCACCGCGATGGAACCGTCGGACTTGAGCATGACGAGACGCAGCGCCGGGGGGAGTCGGGCGCCGAGGCGGCCCTCGTACTCGACCGAGCACCACGCGATCAGCAGCCGCACGGGCGCGTTGTAGCACAGGCCTCTACGATTCGGCCGTCCGAACGGGGAGGTTCATGGTGCTCGCGGCGTATCTGGACGGTCCGTACAAGCTCATCCTGCTGCTGCACATCCTGGCGGCGATCGTCGGGTTCGGCGCGTCGTTCCTCAACGCCATCTACGGAGGGCAGGCAAAGGGGCGCCGCGGCGCCGAAGGCCTCGCCATCGCCCAGGCGAACTACCTGGTCTCGAGCATCGCCGAGTACTTCATCTACGGGGTGTTCGTGACCGGGATCCTCCTCGTGTTGTTCAGCGAAAATCGTGGGAGCCGAGTGTGGGAGTTCGGCGACACCTGGATCTGGGGCGCGATCGTGCTCTACGTCGTCGGTCTGGGCGTCGCCCACGGCATTCTCCGCCCCAACGTCCGGCGCATGAACTCGCTCATGGAGCAGCTCGTCCACATGGGCGCGCCGCCGGGCGAGCCCTCGGCTACGCCTTCGCCGGCGAGCTCGCTGCCGCCGCAGGTGCAGGAGATGCAGGAGCGCGCCAAACGGGTCGGGCTCGCCGGCGCCATCCTCAACGTCGACCTCGTGCTCATCCTCGCCTTGATGGTGTGGAAGCCGGGATAACTGCAATGAGCTTCTACGACGAGCTGCTGCTCGAGGTGATCGCGGCGGTCGGCGCGGCCCTGTTCATCGGCAACCTGGTGGCGCTGGTGCGTCGCCGGCGTGACCGCCAGGCAACACCGGTGGGGCGAAAGCCGCGAAGTGCCGACTTGCCGGAGGCACCGGTGGCGCGCACCGTCGTGTACATGGCGCTCGGATTTGTCGTCATGGTCTGGGGGGTCGGCTCGCTGCTGGCCGGCTGAGGCGAAGCGCCGAGAGCGGGAAGGCTGAGCTCTACGCCGGGTACACCGCGATCTCGGTCGCCTTCACCGACGCCCAGAGGGTGCTCCCCTCCTCGACGCCAAGGTCGTGGACGGCCGCCGGGGTCACCTCCGCGACCACAGGAACGGGGCCGTCGAGCCTCACCCGCACCCGGTCGCCCTCGTGGTCGATGGTGCCCACCGTCCCCTCCCACACGTTGCGCGGACTGCCGGCGGGTCGTTCCCCGCGATGGAGCGCGACCGCCCGGGGGTGCAGGACCGCGAGCACGTCGCCCGGCGACGGTACGTCCGCGACCGTCAGCCGCGCCCCGCTGCGGAGCACGACGTCGTGGCCGCGGACCGTCCCCTCCAGCAGGTTCACGCCCACGAGATCCGCGACGTAGCGGGACCGTGGCCGCCCT
>JACDBD010000172.1 GCA_013695115.1 Actinomycetota bacterium
AGCAGGTTGCGGAACCGGGCGCGACGCCTAGGTGCGCGAGCCCATCCCCGGCTCCAGCGCATCCAGCAGTCGCTCGTCAACGCCTCAGCAAGAACAAGAGCGAAGTTGCGAAATCGCCGAGTGATCACGCGTGTCGCCAAGAACGAAGACATGCTCACCGGCGGCGTCACTCTCCGGCACTACTTCGAAGTCGGCGAGTCAGCTTTGGAATGCATTCAGGACGGCCTCCGGGCGGCGGGCGCGGCGCTTCCGAGGAAGATTCTCGATCTGCCCTCCGGCTACGGACGCGTGCTCCGGTACCTCCGGGCCACGTGGCCAGACGCCGAGATCACGGCGATGGAGCTAGCTCCGGACGCGGCACAGTTTTGCGCCGACGCGTTCGGAGCCAAGCCAGTTGTCAGTCGTCAGCCCTTCTGGTTGGTGACCGACGCGGGAGACGGCTACGACCTGTTGTGGTGCGGCTCCCTACTCACGCACTTCGACCAGGACGACTGGCCCCCGGCCTTGAAGTACTTTCGCGATCGGTTGGCCCTCGGCGGAGTGCTCGTCTTCACAACCCACGGCAACTTGTCAATCGGGCTCCTTGCTCGCGACGCGGCTGCGGTAACGACAATCGGGGATTGGGTCGGCGACTACGGCATGGGGTCGAAGGCAAAGGAGATGTCCAGGGTGGCTCGAGAGTCCGGTTTCGCGTTCGGGCACTACGGCGACGATGAGGGGCCATTCGGGTTGAGCGTCTCCTCTCCTGAGTGGGTGCGGGAGACCGTTGATCGGGTGCATGGGCTCGAGTTCGTCCTTCATCAGCCACGCGGGTGGTTCCAGCATCAGGACGTGTGGACCTTCGTTCGCACTGAATAGTTGGTTCACCGATCACGATCACTTCGGACCGCGCCGATCGCATGCGATGGCGGTCAGTCCCAGACCTTCCACGGTGCCTGACCCGACCCCCACAGGTCCTCGAGGAGCCGCCGCTCTCGTGGCGTATCCATCTGCTGCCAGAAGCCGTCGTGCACGTACGCCATCAGCTGCCCGTCGGCGGCAAGGCTCGTGAGCGGCTCTTGCTCGAGCATCACGTCGGCGTCGGCCGGGATGTAACGCTCGATGGCGTCCTTCTCGAAGACCATGAAGCCGCCATTGATCGACCCCGCCCCGGCCTCGGGCTTCTCGGCGAACTGCGTGACGCCCCCGCCGCCGTCGATGACGAGCTCCCCGAACCGGCCCGGCGGATGGACGGCGGTGACGGTGGCGAGCCGACCGTGCTCGCGATGGAAGGCGAGCAGGCCTTGGATATCGACCGTGCCGACGCCGTCGCCATAGGTCACCATGACCGTGCCGTCGGCGAGGTGCCGTGTTGCGCGCCGCACCCTTGTCCCCGTGAGCGCGTCGACGCCGGTTTCGATGCACGCGACCCGCCATGACTCCTCGGTGTGATCGTTGATGAACCGAATGCCGCCACCACGCCCGAGCTCAATAACGAAATCCGACGTCAAGGCGTCGTAATGGAGGAAGAAGCGGCGGATCTCCTCGCCGAGCCAGCCCAGGGCGAGAACGAAGTCCGTGTACCCGTGACTCGCGTAGATCTTCATGATGTGCCAGAGGATCGGCCGTCCACCGACCGACAGCATCGGCTTCGGTACGACTTGGCTCATCTCGCTGATCCGGGTGCCACGCCCGCCGCAGAGGACGACGGTGGGCACCTCGGCGGTAGACGCGTCAGCCATGAGCGCTACCCACCCTCGACGGCCGCGGGATCGTTCTCGAAGCGGAGTGCTTGGTGGTCGGTGCGCGGCCTGCCGTCGACCACTACGGAGGCCTCCAGATCAGCCACACCAACAACCCCGAGTCTCGGTGGCACGAAGAACGATGGTCCGTGCTGGTCGTGGAGCAACGGCACCGACGCGTCGTCGTTGGTCACCACCATCGTGATGCGGAACGTCCCACCACCTCCGAAGCGGGGTCGGAAGGTCAGCGCGGCGGTGGTCTCCGATCCTGCGGGGAACGAGCGCCAGCCGTCGCCGAGCGTGGTCTGCATGCTGTAGGCGAGCGTGCCGTCCTCGGCGAGCACGCGAAAGAAAAACTGTGGGCCCTCGACGGGGCGCGCGAAACGGACGACCACCCGGTAGCTCAGCCACGTTTCTTGGTGCGGCGTCTCGACCGGGCTTCCATCCGCTTCGAGGAGTTCACGATGGACGACGTGAACCGGTGCCATCTCCTCGGATTCGCCTGAGGTGGAAAGCAGTTCGTGGTACCGCGCGATCGCCGTCTCGGTCGGTCCGTCCACCTCGATCCGCCCGCGGTGCATGCAGATGGCCCGTGGGCAGAGCATGTGGATCGCCTGTACCCAGTGACTGACGAAGACGATCGTCGTGCCGGCCCGCTGGAGCGCGCGCATGCGGTCGAAACTTCGGAGCCGGAAGCCGATGTCACCGACGGCGAGGACTTCATCGATGAGGAGGATCTCCGGGTCCACATGGATAGCGACGGAGAAGCCGAGGCGCATGAACATGCCGGACGAGTAGAACTTCACCGGCGTGTCGATGAACTCGCTGAGATCCGCGAAGTCGACGATGTCGTCGAAGCACGCCTCGATCTCCGACTTGCTGAGCCCGAGGAGCATCCCGTTCACGAACACGTTCTCGCGCCCGGTCATCTCCTGGTGGAAGCCCACTCCGATGCTGAGCAGTGGCGCAACGCGGCCCCGGGTCGTGACAGTCCCCGTCGTCGGCTGGGTGACGCCGGCGAGGAGGCGGAGCAACGTCGACTTTCCGGCGCCGTTTCGGCCCATGATGCCGAGCGACTCACCCGGCTCGACACGCAAATCGATTCCGCTCAGGGCCCGGAGCTCGGATCGGTTCGGCGGACCCAAGGGCACCAGCGAGCGGAGCAGGCTGCGCTCCTGGATCTTCCAGTAGCGCTTCCCGACGGCGTCAAGTTCGATCGCCGGTGTCGTCACAGGAGGTCCACGAACAGTCGATCGTGACGGCGATGCGTCACCACGGCCACGACGAGCACGACGAGCGTCGTGGCGAGCGATACGACGAGGGCCCGGTGAGATGGCATGGGCGCGCCGACTGCAGCGTGCTGGAACAGACCCGCGATTCCAGTGAGCGGGTTGAAGTCGAGCCACGGACCGGCCGTCCGCAGTGCCCCGGCCGGGTAGA
>JACDBD010000237.1 GCA_013695115.1 Actinomycetota bacterium
CCTTCTCGACCGATTTCACCGCCGCGAATCCACACGTGCGGTACTTCGATCCCGAACGCGGCTACGTGATGTGCACGGTCGAGCGCGACACTTGGACGGCGGAGTTCCGCCAGATCTTCGACGTGCAGGACCCGCAAGGCGTTGTCGAGGCGGGAGCGACGTTCGTCGTCGAGCGGGGCACGCCGGAGGCGCAGCCCGCCTGAGCGCGGATCAACCCAGGGTGACGAGGTTGTCGAGGCCGATGGCGTCGAGCCCGTCGATGAGCCGAGCGGTGACCCAGGTGAGGCGGTCGAGCATGAGCACGACGCCGAACGCCGCGAGCATCGCCGCCGACGCCAGGGTGATGGCGCGCGAATGCTGCCGGAACCAGGCCAGGACATTCGTGAGCCGGCCGAGCGCGAGGCCGCACACGAGCATTGGCACGCCCAGCCCAAGCGAGTACGCGATGAGAAGTACCGCACCCCGGGCGGTCTGGCCCTGGCTGGCGCCGACGGCGGTGATCGACGCCAGCACCGGGCCGAGGCACGGGCTCCATCCGAGCCCGAAGGCCGCACCGGCCACCGGCGCGGCGAACGGGCCGAACCGCTCGAGGTGGGGATGGAAGCGGACCTCGCGGTAGAGACCCGGGGCCATGAGGAGCTGCGAGCCCGCCAGGTAGAGGGCCATGAGGAACACGAGGGCGCCGGCGAAGCGGGTGAGCGTCTCCTGGTTGCGGGCGAGCAGGTCGCTCACCGCGGTCGTCGCCAGGAAGAGCAGGGTGAAGACGAGGGCGAAGCCGGCCACGAACAGGCCGGTGTTCACCGCGATGCGGGCGAGGGGCCGGGAGTCGCCCTCGCGCAGCTCTCCGACCGAGAGGCCGGTCACGAGCGACAGGTAGCCGGGAACGATCGGTAACACGCACGGCGACAGGAACGAGACGATCCCCCCGCCGAATGCCACCAGCACGCCCACGTTGTCGGGCGTCACCGCCGCGAGCATCACGCTCCGATGCTAGGGGCCTCCTCGGCGTCCGCTTCATCGGCGAGGCGGCGCTCGGCCAGCGCGATGTACTCGGGGTCGGTGTCGTAGCCCACGTAACGCCGGTCGGCCTGCGCGGCCGCGACCGCGGTCGAGCCCGAGCCCAGGAAGGGGTCGAGCACGACGTCGCCCAGATAGGTGTAGAGGCGGATCAAGCGCTGGGGAAGTTCGACGGGGAAGGGAGCCGGATGACCGACCCGGCGAGCGCTCTCAGGCCGGATCTCCCAGACGTCCAGCGTGGCGGCGAGGAACTCCTCCTTGGAGATCGTCGAGACGTGGGGCAATCCCATGGCCACCCGTCGCTTGGGCTCGATCGCCCGGCCGAATCGGCCCTTCGACGCCACGACGACGCGCTCGGTGAGATCGCGCAGCACCGGGTTGGACGCCTTCTGGAACGACCCGAACGCACACGAGCCGGCCGCGCCCTTCGCCTTCTTCCAGATGATCTCGCCCCGGAGCAGGAGCCCGAGGTCGTCCTGGAGGATGGTGGTCACGTCGCCGGCGAGCGAGCGGTAGGGCTTGCGGCCGAGATTGGCGACGTTGACCGCGATCCGGCCGCCAGGCTCGAGGACGCGCCGACACTCGGCGAACACGTCGCGCAGCATCGTCAGGTACTCGAGGTACGAGCCGGGGACATGGCCCTCGCCCAGCGCCTCCTCGTACTCCTTGCCGGCGAAGTACGGCGGCGAGGTCACGACCAGGGCGACTGAGTTGTCATCGACCCCGGCCATGGCGCGCGCGTCGGCGCAGACGAGGGTGTCGGCGGCCGCGCAGGAGTTGACGGTCTCGTCGTCGGAGAGCTCAGGGGCCACGAACCGGTCGTAGAAGGCGGAGGCGTCGTGGCTCTCGCGGTTGCCGGTGCCGAACGACCGCGTGCGGGTGGCCATGCCCGCACGGTAGTGGGGTGCCCGCCCCCGTCCGGGGATCAGGTGTCGGCGGGCTTGGGGGCGCGGTCGCGGCGGGCGCGGCGCGCCAGCAGGGTGCCGGTCACCAGCGCGGCCAGCACGACGAGGAAGAGAACGAGCGACGCCGGCGGCCCTCCGCCCCCACGGTCGCTGGTCAGGTCGGTGGCGAGCTCGCGGTCCCGCTCCTTCCTCTCCTTCTCTTCCCGCGTGTCGGCGCCGCCGTCGTCGGCCGTCTCCTCGGACGGGGTGGCGGCGCCGGGAGCGGCCGTGGTCGTCGTGGCCAGCTCGGGCGGGATCGGGACCGGCGGGATGATGCCGCCGCCACCCGTCCCGCCGCCACCCGTCCCGCCGCCACC
>JACDBD010000283.1 GCA_013695115.1 Actinomycetota bacterium
GTCAAGCCGCGTGTCCCCCCTCCGACACAGACTCGCTCAACCGGCTCGTTCGATCTCGTTCACCCACGCGTCTTCAAGCACGAAGGGCCACTCGTGCCCAGGCCACTCCCGGCTCGTCATCAGCTTCTGAAGCCGGTCCAGACTCTCAGTCCAACCCTGCTCGTGAAGCGCGCGGCGCCCCTCCGTGGCAAAGACGGCTCTCGGGTCAGGTGGTACTGGTTCCGGTGACCTCGAAGCTGACCACGCTGGTTGTGGGGTTCAGCGTGGCAGTGAACGTGTAGCTGCACTTCTCGTCCTTGTGCACCCGCGTGCCCTTCACACACTTGCCGCTTCCGTTGATCGGGATCATGCCGTTGGCATCCGGTGCGCCGAGGGTGAATTCTTCCTCGCCTACGGAGACGCCAGTGGCCGTGTAGCGGGTGGCGGTTTGGGTGCCGCTGTTGCCGTTGAGCGTTGCCTCCGCCACTACTGCACCGTTTCCATAAACCGAGTTCTCAATTGCTGATGGCCGAGCCGGGCGCTCGGTTCGTGACGACGTGGCGGGCGGAGATGGCCGGAGCGCTGCCGCCCCGCTCCGGGAACGGGTCCGGCGCGACTACGCCCCGCCGGTGGTGGCCGGCAAGCTCCTGGCGGCGCTCGATGCGGTGTGACCGTGCTTCCGGGCCAGCACGACCCCCGTGTAGGCGTAGTCGGCACCGACGCGGGCGCCCAGCTCGCGCATCAGGGCCACGACCTCGGGATCGTCGTCGGTAAGGTGGCGCACGACACCGTCGATGCCGGGGACACCCCAGTACGGGTAGAGGGAGACCCCCGCCGTCTCGACGATCCCGAAGCCCGCCGAGGTGAGCAGGTCGCGGATCTCGTCGAAGGTGAACTCCCGGATGTGCTGGTGGTTGGTCACGAACTCGGGATAGCCGAGCTTGCGGGTGATCACCTGGTTCACGCTGTCGCGGTTCGCGAACGAGACGAGCAGCTCACCGCCGCCGGTTAGGACGCGGGCGGCCTCTTCCAGCACGCGCGCCGCGTCGCGCACGTGCTCGATCGAGTCGACGAAGAGGACGCCGTCGAAGGTGGCGTCGGGGAAGCAGACCCGATGGGCGTCGGCGACGCCGTATACCGCCTGCCGCTCGGGACCGTCTTCCGTCCTCGCCATTCTCAGGCCCACCTCCGCGAGCTCGGTGCGCACGAGAAGCGTCCCTTCGGGGAGGTCGGGGAAGCGGAAGGCGCCGGCGCACAGCTCGAGCACGCGGCCACCGGCCCATCGGTGGACGGCGCCGGCGACGTGTCCGCGGACGTCGTCGTGGTACGCCTGGTCACGGCGCGTCGGGTAGCGGTAGCCGGTGCGGCGGTAGAAGTCGTTCTGGGAAGCGCGCAGCTCGGCATCGGACAGGTCGGCGAATCGGGCGAGGACCGGTGCGTCCGCGAGGGCGGGGTCCTGCGCGTATCGATTGGGCTCCTCCGGCTCGGGCAAGAGCTTGGCCAGCATCGCCCAGAACCCGGCGAGGCGCGACAGGACATCGGCCGGCGGCGCGTGGGTGCCGTCGGCGGCCCACACCACGAACACCTCGTTGACGAAGACCGGAACCATGGCGGAGGCGACGCCCTCGATGAACGGCCGGGGAAATTGGGCGAGGTCGTTCAGGTCGACGACCACCCAGTCGTACGGGCGCTCGGGCACGAGGTTCGCGGGCACGAAGCGCTCGACCCGCGACACCAGCCACCAGAACGGATCGGGCGCGAGGACCCGATCGCCGGGACGCACCACCGACTGGAGGAACTCGCCGGCCTCGCGCCAGGTGCGAACGTGGTACGGAAACGACATCGGGCCGGGCCAGTCTCGCTCAGCGGGAGTGGACCTGCGGTGCCATGACGTTGCGCGCGCAACGTGGTTGGCCACCCGAACCTCACGAGGCGCGTGAGGCCAGGCACAAAGCTCGGTGATCCGGGCCCGAACGTGCGGGAGTGCACGAGCGCGGGGTTTCAACCGGCATGCGCGAGGAAAGAATGGGCGCATGGAGATTGGTATCGTCGGAATCCTCGTGGTGATCCTGCTGGTCGTCTTGATTCTCTACTTCATCCGCCGCGCCTAGCCCGCGGGTCGGCTCAGCGAGGGTGCACCTAAACTCAACACTTCCTACCGGAACGTGACGATGCTGCGGTCGAGCGGCATCTGGCCGCGGTCTGACGTGGAAGTAGCCCGTCTGGGGCGGTCAGCTATTGGCTCGTAGCGTTCGCAGAACGCGGTCGAGCAGGACTTCCTCGTGACTGGTGTGCGCGGCGTAGTGGCAGGTTGTTCGAGATCGGACCTTCCGCCAGGGCCGTCGTCCACGCTGCCTGCAGCGCGGCGGGGTCGTTGTCCACCCATCGTGCTCGGCGGTCGTCGGGGAACCGCACGCCCTCGAACGCTTCGAACGCTTCGACCAAGCCTTCGGTGTCATGCGTTCGAGACGCCGACAATCCTTGGGTGACCACGCGCGTGATCGGACTGTCGGGCCACTCGTACGGCTGCTGGCCACCGATGATGAGCGACAGCACGCGTTCGGACGCGTGCTCCCCGATCCCGAAGCCGAGCCTCCCGCCCCACGACATGCCAACGAAGTGAGCGCGCTCGATACCCAGTTCATCCAAGACAGCGACAGCATCCCCGACACGCATCGCCATGACATAGGCCGCGGGGTCGTGCGGCTTGTCGCTACGCCCGAGACCGCGATGATCAACGTAGATAGGGCGGAACTCCTCGGCAGGAAGCGCCTGCGCGATGCCGGACTCGCGCACGTCATCAACCGAGTCGAGCAACCCGCCGTGGAACACGACGGGAACGCCGCCACCGCCTTCCTCCTCGAAGTACACCAGGGACCCATCAACCGGGTTCCTCGCGTGCGGCATGGGCTCCCTCTTCCCCGCTCTCCGCAGTGCCGGACGACGCTAGGCGGGGTCGGCTCGACGGCCACGGGTCTTGATGAACGTCAGTACGCGTTCGCCGCGTGCTTGCGGTTCACGACAGCGCGCCCGATCGAGTACACGGCGAAGGCGGCGAGGCCGATCGCGACGAGAACGACGAGAACGTCGCCGTAGGGCTCGTCGAGCAAACGCTTCAGCGACCCGTCGAGGCCCGCCGTCTCGCCGGCGTCGTGCTCGAGTGCGGCCACGATGATGAAAATGCCGATCAGAACGATGACCGCGCCACGCGCAACATTGCCGAGCGCACCGAGCACGTGTACCGCACGGGTTTCGTGTGGCGCCGCCTCGAGGACCGCCCGGGAGTCTTGACGTCCGCCGGAAACAGCCCGCCTCACGAGGTAGACGCCTATCCCGAGGGCGACAAGGCCGACCGCTCCTACGAGCAGCCGCCCGCCCGGCCACTCGAGCACCTTGGCCGTCCACGTCTGCTGCGTGCGATCCGTGTCGCCGCCGCGGTTCGCGCTCACTAGGAAGCTGATCGCCAGCACGCAGAGCAGGCCGTACCCGACCCCGCGCGCGCCGTCGGCGATCCGGTCCGGACCCTCGTGGCTGGTGTTGTGACCGGTGAGCGCTTCGTACGCGTACCACAACGCAAAGCCCGCGAACCCGATCGCGAGGATTACGAGCAGCACCGAGCCGAGATCGTGACGCGCCAGCTCTTCCATCGCCCCCCGCGCGTCGACGTCGTTGCCTCGACGCTTCCCGAAGACGAGGTTCAAGGCGAGGACCGAGAGAACCAGATAAAGGACTCCGCGGGCCGCCAAACCCACGAGCCCCGCGACCTGCGCGCCGCGCCGCGCCTCATGCGCCGCTTCACGAAGCGGTCGGGTACGGGTGGCTCCCACCGCGAAGGTGTTCCCGAACCGCATGGTTCTCATGCTTCCGGACCCGCCTCGGCTCAGCCCCGACCTGGCGAGCAGACGCCGCTGCACCCTGGCTGCTGCATTCCGCGTGTGTGTCGCGCCATCGCAGAAGGCATTTTGCCGTCAAACCTGCCTTACGATGCGGTCATGACCGTGGTGTGCGATGGCCTGCTGGTCGAGTCCAGTGAAGGCGTAGGCGAGTGTGACCAAGGCGAGGCGTGCCAAGCGCTCGGATTACGAAGCGACTACGAGGCCTATCGCGCCGCGCATGGCCGTGTCATTGCAGGTGGGCAGGCCGAGAACAGAGACGAGTACGGAGGCGAGGCCTGACCTGATTCGCGCTGGATCCGAGGCGTTCTGCCACACTCAACCAATGGCCCGCCGCCTCCCGCTCACCGCCGTCCTGTTCACCGCCGCCGCGGTGCTCACCGGCTGTGGTGACGACGCGGACGACGGGGCCACCGCCACGACAGCCGAGGCGGGGGCCGATGACGCCACGACGCCCGGTGAGGGTGGCCCGGCCCTGCCCGACGCCTGCGGCCTCGTGCCCGACGCGGCCGCGGTCAGCGGTCTCGACCTCGGCGAGGGCGCGCCCGACGGCGACGACCGGCGACGGGTGTGCGCCTTTTCGGCCACCGAGCCGGGCCAGGTCGGCCTCACCGTTGCCGTGCAAGGCGGCAAGCGCTTCGATCAGAAGACCGCGCAGTCCGAGTCGGCTCTCGGCGTGGAGGGCGAGCCGGTGGACGGCATCGGCGATCGCGCGTTGTTCTTCTTCAGCGACGAGGACCTCCCCGAAGGGGTAGGCGGCGTGCTCGTGGGCGTGCGGGATCTCACGCTCGAGGTCACGCTCCAAGGTCTTGACGAAGTCACGATGCGACGGGCGGCGACGGCCTTGGCCGAGCTCGCCGTCAGCAACCTGTAGCGACCGTCAGAACGAAGCAGCCTCCGGGGCAACCGCGGGCGACTTCGCTGCGCCGATCAGTTGCGGATCGCTTCCCCGGGTGGGCGTTTTGCGGCATGTGCTCGGTTATGGGGGCCTGCGGGGACGTGAAAGTGCCAGCGCGGCCCGTATGGAGCCGGCCGTCCGAGGGTAGGAGACGCGACAACCTCTCGAGGAGGTACCTATCATGAGATTTGGCCGTCGCAATGTCGACGTTGTCGATGAGCAGGTCAGCGTGCGCAACCCTGCTCGATACGTTGCCGGGGTGATCGGGCTGGCCGCGATCATCTTCGGGGCTTTCGCCCTCGCCGACACCGGCGTCGACCCCGACCATCTCCGGCGCCCGCACGAATCACTCGCCACCTTCCATCACACGCCCCTCCTCGCGTTGATCGAGATCGGCTTCGGCGTCGTCATGCTGTTGGCGGCGTTCGGGACGTTCATCGGACGCGGGCTCATGACCGCGGCGAGCGTCGGTGCGTTGGGGTTCGGCATCGTCATCGTCGCCGACCTCTGGCCGACACGCCTGCACAACTGGCTGGGCGTGCACGAGCGCCACGGCTGGCTGTTCGTGATCGTCGGGGCGATCGGGCTCCTGGCCGCGGTCCTCCTGCCAGTGACAAGGCATCGGCAGGTTGTGGAGCGGGAGACCGTTCCCGACGACCGAGTCAGCCGCTCATAGCGTCAGCTAGACGAACTCCCAGACCGCGAGAGCGGCGCGAAGCCTGTCGTTGCTGACGGCTGGTGGTCCTGTCAGTAGAGCCAAGGTTCCCGGAGGTCGAGGAACTCGATGTTGGCCATCAGGTCTTGGAATTCGCCCATCTGGTCGGCGAGCTCGGCGGGCGGCTCCTTGGTTTCGCCTGCGCGCGCCTCAGCCTCACTCGTGAAGTAGGCGACTTCGACATAGGTGTCGGGCCCTGTCCAGACGCGGAACCCACCCATGAGGTCGGGACGGAACGACGCGGCGTGCTGCTCGAAACTCTCATCCATCGCGTGCAGCCGGTCACGGTCCGCCCCGCTGCCTTTCATGATCTGGACGAACCCGGCGTCGTTGGACCCTCCAGCGAGGAACGTCTCGACGTCGTCGGAATCCCTAAAGGTCACCTCGCCGTCGAAGCATTTCTCCGTGTCGGCCCACCAGCTGCCCTGCTCGGGGCGTTCGCTATTGGCCTTCGCGGCTGCGGCCGACTCGAAACGGGCGAAAGTGATCCCGTGGCCGTCGTCGGTCACGCCGGCAGTGGATCCCAGGAAGCCCGTCGCCCCTGGTCGAAGGTCACTCATCCATCCGTCCATCTGGCGCCGCAAGCCGTCGCGATCAGCCACTCGACCTTCGATCACTTGGACAAACATCGTTCACCTCCGAGGATTGACAATGCTCCTGCATCATCCTGCGTGCGGTGTCAAGATCGCAATCCTGCGGTCTTGCCGCCGTGGGCCTCAGCGCGCCGCACAGAAAACGTGCCACCGGCCCGGGATGCCCTTGAGCTCATGCTCTCCCCGGTCGTCGACCCGGAGTCCGGAGCCGGCGACGAGATCGGCGACGGTACGGGAGACGAGGAGCTCGCCCGGTCCCGCGAGCGAGGCCACACGGTTGGCGACGTGCACGGCGATACCGCCGATGTCCTGGGCAGATCGGTGCTCGACCTCACCGGTGTGGATGCCCGCTCGGATCGATATGTCGAGCGTCGGAGCCGCTTCGAGGATGCCGAGCGCGGCGTCGATCGCCGCCTGCGGGCTCGGGAAGGTGGCGAGGTGGCCGTCACCGGTTAGCTTCACGAGGCGGCCGCCGAAACGGCTCACTTGGATTGTCACGAACTGGTCGAGATTGTCGAGTAGCTGACGCCAGCGGCGATCACCCAACTCGACGGCGAGCTGCGTCGATCCGACGACGTCGGTGAACACGACCGTCGTGAGCTCTCGGTCCGAGGCGTCCCCTGCTCGGCCAGTGAGGAACTCCGCGTAGTCGGTGAATCCTGCATCGCCCCAGTAGAACGACCGAGACTCCGCCCTCGTCAGGCCCGCGCCCGCAATGTGCCTCACGAGATACTCGGTGTGCTCGGGGCCGACATAGAGCAAGTCGCCCGTGGAGAAGATCAGTGTCGGGACCTTCACGCATGCGAGCAGTGGCCGGACGTCAGACTGGTACATCGCCCGAACCATTGCAGTGGCCACCATTGGGCTACCGGCGAGGCGTTCAGTACGCCCAGAGAAGCCGGGATCGAGCGCGCCCGTCCCAAGAGTGGGCACGGACACGGCCGTGATCTCTCCGGTCCCCCATCGCTCCGCTATCAAGCTGAGGACGCCTTCGACGTCGGCATCGGTCAGGCCGAACGGGTAGTCGTGGGTCGCGGTGAGCCGCGCAAACGAGTTGAGCAGGACCACTCGCTGCACCCGCTCCCGATGTTCGACAGCAAGCTGCAGCGCCGCGTGTCCGGCGAATCCTTCAGCACTCACGGCCACGTGCTCGGCGCCGACGTCGTCCATCACGAGCAGAGCGTCTCGTACCCACTGGTCGAGGTCGCCGAGACGCTCGAGCGACACCGGATCGGAAGCACCAATACCTCGACAATCGAACCGAATCACCCGGCCGAGCGAGCCGTAGAAGCCGAGGAGTCGAACGCGCCCGGGATGCTCCCAGATGCTGTCGACCGAAGTCGCCCATTCGGTCATGAGCAGCAGGTCGAGGTCCCCCTCGCCCCATACTTGATAGGCGACCGCTCCGCTGTCCCCTCGCGCGTAGCGGACCTCGGGGATCCCCATCACACGGCGATGATCGCACACACGCCAAGAGAGCCCAACGGCGCGCTGCGTACCGATCAACCACTGGAGTCAGAGCGCAGTGGACCTGGTGGGACTTGAACCTCTGCGCTGCGAACGCTCTTGGGGTGATTCGATGACCAGAACGAGCAACTCGCGGTTTCTTCACTCGAGGATCAGGGTTGGCCCGAGTGGTCGGTCAGCCGTTCGTACGACTCTGCAAAACCGAGTGCCGTTCTGCACTCCGGTCCGCTCCCTCGAGATCCGACGTTCGGTGTGCCGTTCTGCGTGCCCCTGACCGGCACCTTCGGGATAGGCACATTCCTGAGACGGTCGCACTGATCGCCGGGGCGCCGTGGATGTCTAGATGAGTCCGTTCTCGTAGGCGTAGGCGGTGGCGGCGGTTCGTGAGGGCAGGTCCAGCTTCGTGAACATGTGGCTCAGGTGGCTGGCGACGGTCTTCTCGCTGATCACGAGCTGGTCGGCGATCTGCCGGTTTGTCTTGCCCTGGGCGACGAGGGCGAGCACCTCTGCCTCGCGTGCGGTGAGGCCACCGGGAGGCTTCCCTGGGGCGACGCCGGACAGGGAGTCGGCCCACGCGACGTCCGGCGCGGCACCCAGTTCGGCGAATGCCGAGCGGGCGGCGTCGAGCTCCATTTCGCTGCCGTCGGCATCGCCCAGCGCCCGGCAGGCGAGGGCGATGAGCACGCGCGCTCGCGCGGCTTCGTGGGGCGCCTGGATGTCGCGCCATCCCGTCCAGGCCCGGCGTAGCGCCACGAGCGCGCCCGTAGGGTCCTCGAGGGCGAGGAGCACCATTCCGGTCATGTGTGCCGTGAGCGCATCGAGGAACGGCTGGTTCAGCTCGGCGGCGAGGACCGCCAGTTCGTCTGATGCCACTCGGGCCGCGTCGACGTCGCCGGCCGCCAGGACGATCTCCACGTATGGCCCCAGCATCCTTGCTCGTGTGATCGGGTCCTCGGCCTCGTGTAGCGACCGGCGGATCGCCGCGTCGGCGACGTCAACTCGATCCTGGGCCAAGCGCAGCAATGCGACACCCGGCTGCGGTTCGCGCCCCACGTCGCTGGCGGCCCGGTAGGCGCGCTCCGCGTCCACGAACTCGCCACGCAGTCGGTGGAGCTCTCCCCGCACGTATGTCGCCGCGCCAAGAATCCGCGGGCCGGCCGGATCGGCGATCCGAGCGAGGGCGCGCTCCACCTCCTCCAGCGCGTCGGACCACGCGCCCCGCAGCTGCAGGACCTCCGCCCGGTGCACGAGGCACTCGCCGCGGTAAAGGACGAGCTCGGGCTGCCCCTCGCACCAGTGGCTGAAGGCAGCCGTCCACTCATGGGTCCGGCGGATATCGAACAGCTCGTGACATCCTTCGATCACCGTGCAATAGGCGTCCCCCGTAGCGATCGCCGAGACCTCGCTGGCTCCCACGGCGACCATCGCCTCGTCGAGCAGGGCGACTCCCCTCCTGATCTCGCCGAGGTAGATCAAGCATCGACCCTCGCCGATACGGGCGAGGGTGGTGAGCTCGGGGTCTCGAAAGCGCTCGCCGATCCCGACGGCCTCCCCGAACCCCGTGCCCGCGGTGGCGACATCACCGGAGAACACGGCGCGCAGGGCCGCGGCATAGCGCAGGTAGCCCTGCTCGACGCAGTCGAGCTTGCGGGCGTCGAGCAGGCGCTGCGCCCGGTCGACCCAGCCGCCACCCCGGGCAAGCTCCCCGCTGTTCAACAGCGCGAACCCGAGCCAGAACGCGCAGCGTGCTGCCCTGGCGACCTCACCGATCCGGGCGCATTCCTGGTGGGCGCGGGCCCAGAGGTCAGAGCTCTCCGCACTGCGCCCGACGAGGTAGGCAGCCGACGCGAGCCGCTCGAGGTCCGCGACCTCGAGCGGCTCGTCTCGGGATGCGGCCGACAGGTGCTCGTACGCCCGACCCCACGCCTGGCGGTCGAAGGCGTCCCGGCCCCGATCGATCCCCTCGCTCATGGGCAGAGTGTTATCCACGAGAGCCGTCGCCGCTGGAGAACTCCGTGCTCCGGGTCGTCAGTCCCAGAAGGACTCGCTGCCCGCCGGTGCTGCGCAGATCATCCAAAGGTCAGCGATTCGGTCGCCCTCAAACCGGTAGATGAACACGTTCTTCGTCTCGAGCGTGCGGCCCTTGCGGCCCAGGACCGCGTGTTCCCACTCGGCCGCCCATGGTCCGTCGGCGACGCAGAACAGCTGCTCGATCTTCACGTCCCCGTCAGTCAGCTCGAAGATGGCGCCAAGGGCTCCGAGGAAGCCGGCCACGCCCGTGTGGTCTCCGGGCCGGGGCAGCGGACCCCTGACGTGGAAGGTCAGGTCGTCGGTGAACAGCTCCGCCAGCGTGTCCGAGTCGTTCTCGAAGACCGCCTTCGTCATACGGTTGATCACTGTCACGTTCGAATGTTCCCTCATCGTTCCTCCAGTCGTGGGCCGCGTTGACCCTCGGTGCCGACCATAAGGAACTGATCCGGGGCACCGCATCGGGCGAAACGTGGAACTCACCGCTCGGG
>JACDBD010000298.1 GCA_013695115.1 Actinomycetota bacterium
AGGTCGGCGTGGCGGACGCCGGCGATCTTGAGCATCTGGAACTCGTTGTACTTCCCGACGCCCGCGAACGCGATCCGGTCGTAGATCTCGCTGATCTTGAAGAGGGTGCGCGACGGGTTCTCGGCCACGATCACGATGCCGTCGGCCGACTCCAGCGCCACCAGGCTGCGACCCCGGGCGATGCCCTTGCGGGCGTAGTCGGCCCGGTCCTTCATCACCTGCTCGGGCGAGACGTAGAAGGGCATCGTCATGTGCCGGCGCCCTCCTCCCGCCCGCCGAGCAGCGTGTCGGCGAGCTGCTCGATCTGCTCGTCGGCCAGGGCCTGGAAGCCGGTGGCCTCGATCCGGGCGACCGTGGGGAAGATGCGGCGCACGAGGTCGGGACCGCCGGTGGCGGCGTCCTCGTCGGCGGCCGCGAACAGCGCCCGCAGCGCGAGCGCAGTGGCCTCGTCGCCGGTGAGGCTCTCGGTCCATGACGCCTTGATCCAGTTGCGGGCGTGGACACCGCCGGAGCCATGGGCCGAGAAGTCGGTCTCCTCGTACTTCCCGCCGGTGACGTCGAAGCTGAACACGCGGCCGTGGTCCCGACGCTCGTCGTAGCCGGCGAAGAGCGGGACGACGACGAAACCCTGGAGCGCCGCGGGCAGGTTGGCCTTCACGAGCTGGCTGAGCTGGTTGGCCTTGCCCTCGAGCGAGAGTCCCTCGCCCTCGATCTTCTCGTAGTGCTCGAGCTGTACCTGGAACAGGCGCACCATGTCGACCGCGGGCCCGGCCGCGCCCGCGATGGCGATGCCGGAGAGATCGTCGGCGGGGAACACCTTCTCGATGCGCCGACTCGCGATGGTCATGCCCGCCACCGCCCGCCGGTCGCCCGCCATGACGACGCCGTCGGCGTAGCGGATCGCGAGCACGGTGGTGCCGTGGGTCACGTCGACCGGCGCGACGGTGCCGCCGGTGCCGGACTCGCCGGAAACCGAGTGGGGTGCGACCCGCCGTAGCAGGTCGACGAACGACGAGCCCGGGTCGAGGCTGGGCCCGAACGAAGGCAACGCCGCGTCATTCATCGAGCGGCGAGCCTACTAGCGGCTTGAGTCGGAGCTACGCGGCGGAGGAACGAAGCTCGAGCGAACGCGTCCGTGCGATCTCAGCCAGACCGCGATCACCGTTGCGCGGCAGCGATTCTGCCTCGAGGTACTCGGCCGCCCGCCGCAGCCTTTCGGGATCATCCCCGAACTGCCCGAGCCCTCCGTTGCAGTTGAAGCACGTCACGCCGCGTACGTCCCTGGTCTCGTGGTCGTGATCAACATGCTCGGGTTTGGGGCGATCGCAGATAGGACACACGCCGCCTTGCTGACGGATGAGCTCCTCGACGTCGGCGGCGCCGACGCCGTACCGACGTATGAGGTGGTAATGCCGACTACCTCCGTACAACCGCTCGCGAGACTCGCGGCCGCGAGCGTTGTGGCACGGCTTGCAGTACGCGGCAAGCCCGTCGCGCGTCCGCTTGTTACGGGGAAATTCGTCTTGCGGCTTCCGTTCGCCACAATCGGGGCACCGCTTCATGTCGTCATCGTAAGAACAGGGTGTGACAACGAAGAACGCCCGCCGGATGCGGCGGACGCGGGGCCAAGAACGCAACCAGAACGCGTTCTATTCACCGCCTTTTTGTACGTAGTTCCGAACAAAATCCTCCGCGTTCTCCTCTAACACCGAGTCGATCTCGTCGAGCAAATCGTCGAGCTCTTCCTTGAGCTCCTCGCCCTGCTTCGCGGGCGCGTCGACCTGCACGTCCTCTTCGACGCGCTCCTTGGGCGCCTGCTTCTGCTTGCGTTCCCGCTCGGGCATGACTCGCTGGCTCCTGTAGTCCTGCCTACGACGCTAGCCGGGCAACGAGCTCGGCTGGCGACTTGCACTCCTCGAACAACGACTCGACGTGCTCACGCGTTCCCCGCAGCGGCTCCATCATCGGGATGCGCCGCAGCGGATCGCTCCCCACATCGAGGATGAGGCTGTCCCAGTTGGCGGCGACGACCGCGTCTGCCCACTTCGACAAGCAGGTGCCCCGGAAGTACGCCCGGGTGCTGGCGGGAGGTTCGGTCATCGCCGTGATCACGTCAGCCTCCTCGACGAGGCGCTCGACCTTGCCGGCCCGCACGAGCCGCTCGTACAAGGATCTATCGGGTCGCACGTCGTGGTACTGGAGGTCGAGCAGGGCCAGCTTCGGATCGTCCCACCCGAGCGAATCGCGCTCCCGGTACGCGTTCAACAGCTCGAGTTTTGTGACCCAGTCGAGCTGACCGTCGAGCGTGACCGGGTCGCGTTCGAGCGCCGCCAGCGTCGCCTCCCACCGCTCGAGGACGGCTTGGCCGACCTCTTCACCGCCGCACAGCTCCAACCCGGTGTCATCCGCATACTTCTGCGCCAGCCGCAGGAACTCCCACTGGAGCTCCACCGCGCTCGTGCGGCCGCCGTCGACCAGCTCGACGGTCGCGCGACACGTCGGGTCGTGCGAGACCGTGCGCATCGCCGGCACCGGCGCGATGATCGAGTAGTCCTTGTCGATGAAGTCGTCTTCGATCATCGCCAGCACGATCGCGGTCGTCCCGACCTTCAGGAACGTCGCCACCTCGCACAGGTTGGCGTCGCCGACGATCACGTGGAGGCGCCGGTACTTCTGTGGATCGGCGTGGGGCTCGTCCCGGGTGTTCACGATCGGCCGCTTCAGCGTCGTCTCGAGTCCGACCTCCTCCTCGAAGAAATCGGCCCGCTGGCTCAGCTGGTAGCCGGTCACGCCGGTGCCGTTCTCGCCGCCGACCTTGCCCGCCCCGGTGAAGACCTGCCGGGTCACGAACCACGGCAGCAGGTGACGCACCAGGGTCGCGAAGGGCACCGCCCGGTCGACGAGGTAGTTCTCGTGGCACCCGTAGGAGTTGCCCTTGCCGTCGGAGTTGTTCTTGTAGACCACGACCTGCTGGTCGCCGCCGAGGAGCCGCCGGGCCGCCTGCATCGACCGGGCCAGGATCCGCTCCCCCGCCTTGTCGGCGCAGACCAACTCGAGGGCGTCGGAGCACTCGGGGGTGGAGTACTCGGGGTGGGCGTGGTCGACGTAGTACCGCGCCCCGTTGGTCAGGACCGTGTTGACCAGGTGGGTCTCGATCTCGGGCGGCGCCGAGCCCTCGCGGGCGAACCCGCGGGCGTCACGGCCGGGTGACTCGTCCTCGAAGTCCCAGCCAACCTTGCGGTGCTCGACGTACCCGTTGATGAGCATGGACGAGGCCAGCACCGGGTTGGCGTCGGCCGCGCCCCGCAGCGCGACGCCGTATTCGGTCTCGATTCCACAGACCTTGGGTACCGCCACGCGTTCAGCCTACCCCCGCGCTCCCCGCGTTCAGGCGCTGGCAAAAGCCCAGGTCGCGCCGTGACTACAGATACTGACCGGTGGTCACGCGCTCGATCGAGCGGCCGCCGGTGGCGGCGTCGCCGTCACCGAGGAGCGTGCGCACGAACACGATGCGCTCGCCCTTCTTGCCCGAGATCTTCGCCCAGTCGTCGGGGTTGGTCGTGTTGGGAAGGTCCTCGTGCTCGCGGAACTCCTGACGGATCGACGCGAGCAGGTCGTCGGTGGTGATCCCGCGCGCCCCGCCCGAGATCTGCCGCTTGATCGAGAGCTTCTTCGCCCGCCGCACGATGTTCTCGATCATGGCGCCCGACGCGAAGTCCTTGAAATACAGGACCTCCTTGTCGCCGTTCTGGTAGGTCACCTCGAGGAACCGATTGGCGTCGTCGGTCTCGTACATGCGTGCCACCGCGGCGTCGATCATCGCCTTGACCGCGCCCGCCGCGCTCCCCTGGCGCTGGGTCTCCTCCTCGTCGATGGGGAGATCGACCGTCAGGTAGCGGGCGAAGATCTGGCGGGCGCTGTCGACGTCGGGTCGTTCGATCTTGATCTTCACGTCGAGGCGGCCCGGCCGCAGGATCGCCGGATCGATGAGGTCCTCGCGGTTGGAGGCACCGATGACGATCACGTTCTTGAGGCTCTCGACGCCGTCGATCTCGGCCAGGAGCTGCGGGACGATCGTGCTCTCGATGTCGGAGGAGATGCCCGACCCGCGCGTACGGAACAGCGAGTCCATCTCGTCGAAGAAGACGATGACGGGCACGCCCTCCTCCGACTTCTCCCGGGCCCGCTGGAAGATGAGCCGGATCTGGCGCTCGGTCTCACCGACGTACTTGTTGAGGAGCTCGGGGCCCTTGATGTTGAGGAAGTACGAACGGGTCGTGTCGCTGCCGGTCTTCTCGGCCACCCGCTTCGCCAGCGAGTTCGCCACCACCTTCGCGATCAGCGTCTTGCCGCAACCGGGCGGCCCGTACAGCAGGATGCCCTTGGGCGGCTGGAGCTGGTGCTCGTGGAAGAGGTCCGCGTGCAGGTACGGAAGCTCCACCGCGTCCTGGATCTGGTCGATCTGCTCGTCGAGCCCGCCGACGTCGCGGTAGGTGACGTCGGGAACCTCCTCGAGCACGAGCTCCTCGACCTCGGGTCGCGGCAGCCGCTCGACCAGGAGACCGGAGCGGCCGTCGAGCAGTAGGTGGTCGCCGGCGCGGAGCCGTTCGCCGATGAGCTCGGTCGCGAGCTCGCACACCCGCTCCTCGTCGGCGCGCCCGACCACGAGGGCGCGCGTCCCGTCGGAGAGCAGCTCCTTGATCGTGACGACCTCACCCGAGGCCTCGGGCCCGCGGGCGAGCACGACGTTGAGCGACTCGTTGAGGACGACCTCCTGCCCCCGCTCGAGCGTGTCGAGCTCGAGCTCGGGGTGCAGGGCGACGCGCATCTTGCGCCCGGCCGTGAAGACGTCGACGGTGCCGTCGTCGTTGGCCGACAGGAACGTCCCGTAAGCCGAGGGCGGCATCGTCAGCTTCTCGACCTCCTCGCGCAGCGCGCCGATGTGCTCGCGCGCCTCGCGGAGGGTCGCCGACAGCTTCTCGTTCTGAGAGACCGCCTGGGCAAGCTGGCCCTTGGTCTCGAGCAGGCGCTCCTCGAGCGTGCGCACCCGCTTCGGGGCGTCCTGGAGCCGGCGCCGGAGGACCACGACCTCCTCTTCGAGCGCCTTGGCCTGCTGTTGCAGCTCACCAACTTGGCGCTCGTACTCGCCGAGCCTGCGCTCGTGCTCCGCAGCCACGGGGCACACCTCCCGTCGACCGGATCGTTTCGGACCCTACACCCGGCCTCTGATTGAGCCGTGCCAGTATTGGGTACCAGATTTACCCTATAGGGGCTTGAGAAATTGACGCGCCGTGCGCCCCGCCTTACGCTGGGCGTTCCCCAGTGAGATCGGAAGCGAGGACGACACGATGAAGGTCTGGATCGACCAGGACCTCTGCACCGGCGACGGTCTCTGCGAGGAGATCGCCCCCGACGTGTTCACGCTGCTCGACGACGGCCTCGCCTACGTGAAGGAAGGCAGCAAGGTCTTCGAGAAGCCCGGCGGCGCCGAGGGCCTCGCCAACGTGCCCGCCGGCCAGGAAGAGGCCGTCATCGAGTCGGCCGAGGAGTGCCCCGGCGAGTGCATCTTCATCGAGGTCGACTGACCGCCCTGCGGGGCCCGGGTAACCTCCGAGCCGTGCCCAGCGCTTCCATCACCCCGAACGGACGGCCCCCATGGCCGCCC
>JACDBD010000318.1 GCA_013695115.1 Actinomycetota bacterium
CAGGTAAGTACATCGGCGGTCGATCGATCGGCGCCGGCTTCGATGAGAACGTCGTGTTCTTCGACCTCGCCTATGAAGATCCGGACGCAATCGATGTGGGTGCTCGCTTTGAGGACATCACGCCGGCCTTGTGGTTGGCCGCGGGTGCTATCGGCGATCCGGATACGCTCAAAGCGGAAGCCGACTGGCTGATGCCCGAGCACTCGCCCATCGCGGTGCTGCTGGACGAGGACCGGTTGCGCCCCTTCGTTAGAGCGATCTCAAAGCGACCCGACATCGAAAGTGTCTGGCTGGGCGCCAACGTGGTCGCAGTCGCGGCCTCGGTCGATCCCCGAGTCGTCGACGTCGGCCCCGCGGCGCGGTCGTTGCCCCCGCCGCCGCTGCACGCGGCCAGCACGACGGGCACGGATGCGAGCCCACCGAGGAGGAGCGCCCGGCGCGAGAGCACTGCGGCCTCGAGGTGCTCCGGTGGTTGCGGCGCCTTCATGCTCGTCCTCCGTTGGTCCGGGTCCCGACGAGAGCATTCCACCGTCGCCGCCATGGAAGAGCCCGGGGATCGGCTCCGAGTCTCCCCCGACTGCGACCAAGGCCCCGATTCCGGCCGACCCGACGACCGGTGCGACGATGAGCGGAACGATAAGCGGGGGGACCTACCAAGGGAGGACCCCGTGATCGCATCCGTGCACGTCGCCGATGTCGGTGCTCGGCGGGCGCCGGAGGTGCTGTTCAAGGCTCCGAAGCCGAAGGCGGTCGCGGGTCTGCGGCACGCCAACGCGGGGCTCACCGCGCCGCTGAGCCGGAGGGTGCTCCCGTCCCCGAGCTTCGGGCGGGTGGGCCTGGTCGCGTTCTGGGACGACGGCGAGGCTCTCGATCGGTTCCTCGCCGACCATCCGGTCGCGGAAAGACTCGCGGGAGGATGGCACGTCCGGCTCGAGCCTCTGCGCGCCTTCGGGTCCTGGCCCGGGCTCTCTGACGGCATTCCGACCGCGCGGGTCGTCGACCACGACGGACCGGCCGCCGTCCTCACCCTCGGCCGCCTGCGGCTCACCCAGGCGGTGCGCTTCTTCCGCACCAGCGCCAAGGCCGAGGGGGAAGTCGTCGACGCTCCCGGGTTGACGTGGGCGACCGGCCTGGCCCGTCCTCCGTTCGTCTCCACCTGTTCCCTGTGGGAGTCGTCAGACGCGCTGTCGGCGTACGCCTACGAACACCGCGACCAGGCGCACCCCGCCGCGATCGCCGCCGACCGGGCCAAGTTCCACCGTCAGTCGGCGTTCATCCGGTTCCGGCCGTACCAGTCCGAAGGACATCTGGACGGGAAGAACCCGCTGGCCGGGACCTGGCTCTCCGCAACCTGACTGAGGGTCTTGGTGCGTCGGGGACTCCAGGTGGTCGTGACGGTCCTGGGGATCGTCGCGGTCGCGGCCGGCGCTCACACCGTGCTGATCGGTGGCGACTCGGTGCTGAACCACGGCGACGTGTCGGCCGGCGTCGACAGCGAGCTGCGCTTCTACGCCGCCTGGTACGTCGTCGCCGGGGCGCTCCTCCTCAGAGCGGTGCGCCGAATCGAGTCCGAGGCCCTCATCGTGCGCGCGGTCGGCGCCGCCTTCTTCATCGCCGGAAGTGCACGGCTGCTCTCGCTCGTCACCGTGGGCACGCCCCACGCCTTCGCCCTCGTCCTCATGGTCCTCGAGTTCGTCATCCCCGTCGTGATCGTGCCGTGGCAGGCCGCGGTCGCCCGATCGGCAAGCGCACACGAGCAGCGCTGATAGACGAGCCTCGAGTCAGCTGGCGGCGGGATCGGCGAGCAACCGGCCGAGCTCGGCCGTCATCTTGCCCAGCCGCCCGGTCATCGATGTCGATTCCAGCTCGAAGTGCTCACCGGTCGAGCGCACGTCGATCACGAGCGGGCTCGACACGATCCGCTTCTTGAACGTGACGTCGAGGTCGTCGCGCTTCCACACCGCGACCGGGGCGCCGATGTCGAGCGACCGGCCGCTCGTCCGATATTCGAAAACATAGGCCTGAGTCGGCCCGACGGCCAGGATCACCATGGGCGGCAGCCCGCCGGCCTTCTCGGCGACCTTCTGCTGGGCGCGGTTGCCGAACATGCTCCAGCCACCGAGCGCCGCGCCCCGACCGATCGCGTCCTCCCGGTCGAGCAGCGGCGCGGCTTCGCCGTCGAGGAC
>JACDBD010000329.1 GCA_013695115.1 Actinomycetota bacterium
TTCTGCTTCTCCTCGGCCATCACCTCCCGCTTCTTCTTGCCCATGGCCTTGCGCAGGTTGTCGGCCTCGGCGAGGGAGAAGCCGGCGAAGCGCTGCGCCACTCGCATAACCTGCTCCTGGTAGATGCACAACCCGTAGGTGGAGCCCAGGATCTCCTCGGCGTCGGGATGGAGGTAACTGACGGCCTGCCGGCCGTTCTTGCGGTCGGCGTAGTCGTTGTGCATGTTGGCCGCCATCGGTCCCGGCCGGTAAAGGGCCGTGAGCGCCGCAATGTCGTCGAAGGTCGTGGGGGCCAGCGCCCGCATCAGGTTCCGCATGGGCGCGCCCTCGAGCTGGAAGACCCCTATCGACTCGCCCCGGCGGAGCATCTCGAACGTGCGGTCGTCGTCGAGAGGCACACCGTCGACGTCGGGCCGGTGGCCGAGGGTGCGCTCGCACTGGTCGAGCGTCATCTCGATGACGTCGAGGTTGCGCAGGCCGAGGAAGTCCATCTTGAGCAGGCCGAGCTCCTCGACGCCGCCCATCTCGTACTGGGTGACGATCGGGGACTGGTCGATCGGATTGGAGCCGTCGGGCTTGCGCTGGATGGGCAGGTGCTCGGTGAGCGGCCGGTTGGTGATGACGACGGCGGCGGCGTGGATCGAGTCGCCCCGCCGGAGCCCCTCGAGCCCCATGGCGACGTCGACCACCTTCTTCACGTCGGGCTCGGCCTCGTACATCGCCCTCAGCTCACCAGCCGCCTTGAAGCCGTCGGTGAACTTGTCCATGCGCTCGAAGCACGCCCACAGCGGGGTGTCTCGGCCCATGACCAGCGGCGGCATGGCCTTTGCCACCCGGTCACCCATCGAATAGGGATAGCCCAGCACCCTCGAGGCGTCGCGCACCGCAGCGCGCGCCTTTATCGTCGAGAAGGTGATGATCTGGGCCACGTGGTCCCAGCCGTATCGCTCGGTGGCGTAGCGGATCATCTCGCCCCGGTAGCGCGAGTCGAAGTCCATGTCGATGTCGGGCATCTGCTTGCGGGCCGGGTTGAGGAACCGCTCGAAGAGCAGGTCGTAGCGGATCGGGTCGAGATCGACGATCTTGAGGCAGTACGACACGCAAGAGCCCGCGGCTGACCCGCGGCCGGGGCCGACCCGGATCCCTGAGGAGCGGGCGTAGCGGATCAGGTCCCAAACCACGAGGAAGTAGGCGGAGAACCCCATGTCCTCGATGACGCCGAGCTCGTGGTCGAGGCGCTGCTGAACCTCGGTGCCGTAGGCCGCCCCGTACCGCTCGCGCGCGCCGGTGAGCGTCAGCTCGCGCAGGTAAGAGTTCTCGTCGTGGCCGGCGGGCGTCGGGAACGCCGGCAGCTCGGGCTTGCCGAACTCGATCTCGACGTCGGCGCGCTCGGCGATCAACAGCGTGTTGTCGCACGCGTCCTCGTAGTCGGCGAAGAGGTGGCGCATCTCCGCCGCCGTCTTCAGGTAGAACTCCTCGGCGTCGAACTTGAACCGGTTGGGATCGTCGCGCAGCGCCCCGGTCTGCACACACAGCAGGGCGTCGTGCGCCTCGGCGTCGGCCTTATGGGTGTAGTGGCTGTCGTTGGTGGCGAGCAGCGGCGCATTGAGCTCGCGGGCCATCCGGACGAGCTGGGGGTTGACCTGCCGTTGCTCCGGCAGCCCGATCCTGGAGCTCGATGAAGAACGATTCGCGCCCGAGAACCGACTGGAAGCGCGCCGCGGAGTCACGTGCGCCGTCGTAGTCACCCCTCAGCAGCTGCTGGGAGACGAGCCCGCCCAGGCACCCGCTGGTGCCAATGAGCCCCGCGCCGTGCTGCTCGAGCAGGTCGAAGTCGACGCGGGGCTTGTAGAAGAACCCGTCGAGGTAGGCGTGCGACGCGACCTTGATGAGGTTGCGGTAGCCCTGGTTCGTCTCGGCCAGCAACGTGAGGTGGAAGATGTCGTGGTCGGCGCGCCGCGGTCGATCGAACCGGCTGCCCTCGATCTGGTATGCCTCGATCCCGATGACCGGCTTGATCCCCGCGTCGCGCGCGGCGCGGTAGAAGTCGAGGACGCCGTACATGTTCCCGTGGTCGGTGATGCCGACCGCGGGCTGGCCTTCGGCGGCCGCGGTGGCGACGACCTCGTCGATACGGGCGGCGCCGTCGAGCATCGAGAACTCGGTGTGCAGATGGAGGTGAGCGAACGACTTGGCCAGCGCCGACGACCCCCTCCGTTCCCGCCTTGCGCATATCCACAGCCCTGGGGAGAGGCCTGTGGATAATCACACAATTGTAGTTCGAACATAGCGCGGGTGGCGGAGGTTGTCAGCGCCCTTCGCTTCACCCGGCCTTGGACCGGGCCCGACCCCGGCCCGCCAGCAGCGGGACCTGCATCTCGTCGGGGGTGAGGGACCCGTGCATGGCCAGGAGGGTGGCCTCCTGGGGCAGGGCCGGGTCCACGAAACCCACCGGGTCACGGGCGGCGAGCACCACGTCGCCGATGCGGCCGCCGATCGAGCCGGTGGGCCGGGGTCCGAGCCAGCCCT
>JACDBD010000334.1 GCA_013695115.1 Actinomycetota bacterium
CACGCCGTTCGGCACGACTACCGCCCTCCCGCCTTGTCGGTCTCGGGCCCGAGGATGATGTCGTCGTTCGAGCCCCCCGCCGGCACCATCGGGTACACCTTCTCCCGGTAGTCGACCCGGAAGTCGATCACCACCGGCCGGTCGTCGATCTCGTTTGCCTTCTCGATGGTGGGCACGACGTCGGACGGGTCGTCGACCCGGAAACCCACGCAGCCCATCGCCTCGGCCCATTTCGTGTAGTCGGGCAGGTCGGGAGATAGGTACACCTCGCTATAGCGCTCCTCGTAGAAGAGCTCCTGCCATTGGCGCACCATGCCCAGGTAGGCGTTGTTGAGGATCGCGATCTTCACCGGGATCCGTTCCGCCGACGCGGTGACGAGCTCCTGCGCCGTCATCTGGAAGCAGCCGTCGCCGTCCACCGCCCACACCATGCGCTCGGGCTTGCCGACCTTGGCGCCGATCGATGCCGGCACCGCGAAGCCCATGGTGCCGAGGCCGCCCGAGTTCACCCACGTGTACGGGTGGTTGAAGTGCCACAGCTGGCTGGTCCACATCTGGTGCTGACCCACGCCCGCCACCACGATCGTGTCGTCGGGGGTGTTGTCGCGCAGCGACTCGATGCAGTGCTGGGGCTTGAGCGGCCCGTCGTCGTGCTGGTCGTACTTCAACGGGAACTCGCGCTTCCAGTCCTCGAGCTGGCGGTCCCAGGCCGAGAGATCGGGCCAGTCGCGCTTCGACCGATCGGCCTTCACCGCCTTCACCAGCTCTTCGATCACGAGCCGGCAGTCGCCCACGATCGGCACGTCGGGCCGGCGCACCTTGCCCAGCTCGGCCGGGTCGACGTCGACGTGGATCACCTTGGCGTCGGGCGCGAACGAGCCGACCTTGCCGGTCACGCGGTCGTCGAAACGCGAGCCCAGCGCGATCAGCAGGTCCGACTTCTGCATCGACGTGACCGCGGTGAAGTTGCCGTGCATGCCCGGCATGCCCAGTGCGAGCGGGTGGTCGTCGGGGAACGATCCCCGCGCCATCAGCGTCGTGATCACGTGGATGCCGGTGAGCTCGGCCAGCTCGCGCAGCGTCTCGGCCGCGCGAGCCTTGAGGATGCCGCCGCCGGCGTAGATCACCGGCCGCTCGGCCTCGCCCATGAGCCGGGCGGCGTCCTTGATCTGCTTGGCGTGGCCCTTGGTGTTGGGCTTGTAGCCGGGCAGGTCGACGTCGTCGGGCCAGTACCACTCCATCTCCTGGTTCGACACGTCCTTGGGCATGTCGACCAGCACCGGACCGGGACGGCCGGTGGTGGCGACGTGGAACGCCTCCCGGATCACCCGGGGCACGTCCTGGGGGTCGGTGATGAGCCAGTTGTGCTTGGTCACCGGCATGGTGATGCCAACGGTGTCGCACTCCTGGAATGCGTCGCTGCCGATCACCGAGTACGGCACCTGGCCGGTCACGACCACGATCGGGATCGAGTCCATGTAGGCGTTGCAGAGCGGCGTGACGATGTTGGTGGCAGCGGGCCCGCTGGTCACCATGGCCACGCCGGGACGGCCGGTGGCGTGGGCGTACCCCTCGGCCATGTGGCCGGCGCCCTGCTCGTGGCGCACGAGGATGTGGCGGATCGACGAGTCGATCAGGGGGTCGTAGACGGGCAGGATCGCCCCGCCGGGGAGGCCGAACATGACCTCCGTTCCTTCCATCTCGAGGCTCTTGATGAGGGCCTGGGCCCCGGTGAGCTTCATCCTCTAGTTCCTTCCGCCTTGAGAGAGATCGGAGATATAGAAAACCCCCCGCTCTGGCGGAGGGCCGGGGTGCGCACGGACGCGTCGAGACGCCGGTGCGCTACGTAACGACTACGAGGAGGGTCGAGGGGCTCATCCGGTTCACAGTGTGGTGCATCGGCGGGTACGTGCGCAACCTTGAATGTCAGCCGGGCTTCGTGCCGACGACCACGCGGGCGGGCGACACCATCCGGATCCCGTCCGGGAAGCTCTGCTCCAGGGTCGCGACCGCGTGGCGCTCGAACCGTCCGACCGCCGCCTGGTCGCTGACCGACCGGAGGTACCGGCCTCGGCCCGCCCATGCGTGCCACCCGAGGTAGTCGGCGGCGGTGAGCTTGTAACGGTAAGTCTGCACTTCGAACGCGAGGCCCTCGAGGCCGGCACCCGAGAGCACGGACCGCAAGTTGCCTTCGTCCTTCAACCACTCCTCGGCCGGCGCCCCCTGCTCGGGGAGCTCGAGCGGCAGGCCGGTCTCGTCGAGCGCCGACTCGATCAGCCGGCGCGCTCTCGGGGCGTCGTTGTCGGGAGGTGGGTCGCGGTCCTCGGGCCAGGCGGTGGCACCCAGCCGTCCTTCCGGACGGATGACGCGGACGAGGTCGGCCACCGCTCCCTCCACGTCGTCCAGGTGCGAGAGCACGAGGTTCGCAAGGGCAGCGTCGAAGCTCTCGTGCGGGAACGGCAGCCCCGGCAGTGCGCCGGTGACGAGCCCCGTCGCCCGGCCCCTCGCGAGGCTCAGCATCGCCGGCGAGGGGTCGAGCCCCACGACCGCGCCGTCAGGAGCCAACCGCCGCGCCACCGCGTCGGCGGCGGTGCCGGTGCCCGTGCCCGCGTCCAGGACGAGCGCGGACGGGTCGGGGGCGAGCAGCTCGACGAGGTCATTCGCGAGACGCCCGAACACCGATGGCGTGAGCCGCTCGTACTCCTCGGCGACCGAGTCGTACGACTTCCAGCCGGTGGGGCGGCTCATCGCGTGCTGGGGCTCGTCGCTTCCGCTTGCGACAAGAGGTGCTGATGGACCTGCTGGATGACGACCGAGCCCTCGCCCACAGCCGACGCCACCCGCTTCACCGACCGGGCACGCACGTCGCCGACCCCGAAGATGCCCGGCGCGCTGGTCTCGAACATGAACGGCGGCCGCTCAAGTGGCCATTCTCCCGCGACGTCGGCGCCGGTGAGCACGAAGCCGTGTTCGTCCCGCATGATCTCGGGCGGGAGCCAATCGGTACGGGGTTGCGCGCCGATCAACACGAACAGCCCGTCGGCGGGCACAGTACTCGTCGTGCCGCTCGGGCCCTCCCGCAGGGTCAGGTACTCGAGGTGGCGGTCGCCCCCGCCGTCCACGACCTCGGTCGAGTAGCGGATCTCGATGTTGGGGGCAGCGTCGATCTCGTCCCGCAGGTACTGCGACATGCTCTGCGCCAGCGTGGCGCTTCGGACGAGCAGCGTGACCCGGGACGCGTACCGGCCGAGGTGGACAGCGGCCTGTCCGGCGGAGTTTCCGCCGCCGATGACGTAGACCTGCCGGGCGGTGAACTCCTGAGCTTGCGAGACCGATGCGCCGTAGAACACGCCTCGGCCGCTGAGCTCCTCGAGTGTCGGAACCCCGAGTCGGGAATAGGTCACGCCGGCGGCCAAAATCACGGTCCCGGCGTGCACCTC
>JACDBD010000358.1 GCA_013695115.1 Actinomycetota bacterium
CCGCAGGGGCGCGGTGAGCGGCCGGCGCCCCTCGGCGGCCAGCGCGGGGGCGCCGAGCAGCTCGGCGACCCGGGCGAGGGGCAGGAAGCGGACGTTGACGAGGCCCGGACACCCCATGTCCCGACCAGGGGGGCGCGCCGCCAGCAACCGCCGCAGCGAGAGGCCGGCGTAGACCGAGGGTGCGGCCACGGTCACGGGAGCGAGCGGGTCGTCGCCCTTGGCGTCGTCGATCGCCGCCCACAGGGTCTCCCGCGCCGGAGGACCGTGGGCGCTCAGGGCCAAACCGGGCATCGACCGAGCGTACCGACAAGGTGTGACAGGGATCCCGGGGGCTGACCCGAGGGGGTCAGGCGGCGTGTGTAATCCTTATGAGTCCTCCCTGGGGTCCTTGTGAAGTCTTTCGCTGCACCCATCCGCACGTTCATCGTGATCGTCGTCGTCGGCGGGTTCAGCGTCGGCGCCTGCCTCGCCGCGGTCATCCCCGGGGCCCAGGTCATCGGCGCCGCCCACCACTACACGGGCGAGATCAAGACCCTGGGCGAGCTCTCCCAGCGGACGACCGTGTTCGACGCCAACGGAGCGCAAATCGGCGTGCTGGGCACGCAGGACCGCCAGCCGGTGACGTTCGAGGAGATCCCCAAGCCGATCATCAACGCCGTCATCGCGATCGAGGACCAGACGTTCTGGGAGAACCCCGGCGTCGACGTGAGCGGGGTGTTCCGGGCCTTCGTCGAGAACGTGACGTCCGGGGAGATCGAGCAGGGCGGTTCGACCATCACCCAGCAGCTGGTGAAGAACCGCGTGCTCGGGGCCGAGCGCGACCTCGACCGGAAGGTACGCGAGGTGGTGCTCGCGTACCGGCTCAACGACCGGTACACGAAGAAGGAGGTCATCACCCAGTACCTCAACACCGTGTACTTCGGGCAGGGCTCCTACGGGATCAAGTCGGCGGCGGAACGGTTCTTCGTCAAGCCCGACATGGCCAGCCTCACCGTCGGCGAGGCGGCGCTGCTCGCGGGGGTGATCGCCAACCCCGAGGGTGACAACCCGTTCGTCTACCCGGAAAAGGCGATCGAGCGCCGGGCCGAGGTGCTCAAGCGGGAGGTCAAGGAGGGCTACATCACCCAGAAGCAGGCCGATGCGGCCAACCTCGAACCGCTCCCCACGGTGAAGCCGCCGGCCGAGCTGCGGCCGAGCAACGACTTCGTCGAGGAGGTGCAGGCCCGGCTGCTGACGGACGAGCGCCTGGGCGCCACCGAGAAGGAGCGTCGCGACGCGGTCCTCCAGGGTGGCCTGACCGTGCACACGACGCTCGACCCGACGATGCAGGCCCAGGCCGAGGAGGCGGTCAACGCGATCACGCCGGAGAAGCCCGGGTTCACCGCGTCGCTCGTGGCCATGGACCCGAAGACCGGCCACGTCAAGGCGATGATGAAGGGGAGCGGGTTCGCCGACAACCAGTTCAACATCATCACCGACGGCATCGGCCGCCAGATGGGGTCGACGTGGAAGGTCATCACCCTGGCGACGATCCTGGCGAGCAACTACTCCGCCAACGACATTGTCGAGGGCACGTCGCCGTGCCGGGTCAACGGGTACGACGGCGAGACCCGCAATGCCGAGGGCGGCCGCGGCATAATGACGGTCCGGGCTGCCACCGCCAACTCGGTGAACTGCGCGTTCGTACGCCTGTCGACGAGCGTCGGGCTGCCCAAGGTCATCGAGATGGCCCACAAGCTCGGCGTCCGCACCGACAACCCCGACCAGCTGCGCCCGTTCCTCACCCTGACCCTCGGCGTCATCGAGTCGACGGCGCTCGAGATGGTCACGGTGGACTCGACCCTCGCCAACGGGGGAACGCGCCAGGACCCGGTCTTCGTCTCCAAGGTCCTCAACGCCAAGGGTGAGGTCGTGTTCGACGACACCACGCCGGCCGGGGAGCCCGTGCTCGCTCCCGAGGTCGCGGCGTGCGCGGTCGACATCCTCCACGGGCCGCTGTCGGGCGGCGGGACCGCGTCCGGCAAAGCTCCCTTCGGTCATGACGCCTTCGGCAAGACCGGCACGACCGACGACGAGACCAATGCCGCGTTCCTCGGCGGCACCGCCGGGCTCACGGCCTTCGTCTGGCACGGCGCGCCCGAGGGCAACGTCCCGGGCGCCGGATTCGGCGGCGAGGTGCCGGCCACGATCTGGAACCGTTTCATGAACAACGCGCTCGCGGGCACGCCCGACGAGAGGTTCCCGGCGCCGGGCCCGCAGTGCAATGCGCCCGGCCAGTTCGTGAACCCCGAGGGGGGACGCGTCGACCTCGCCGGTCTTCTCCCGCCGGAGACGCTGCCGGCCGCGCCGCTGCCGACGACGCCGCCCACGGCGCCGGCGCCGGTACCGACCGCACCGGTGCCGACCGTGCCGACCG
>JACDBD010000368.1 GCA_013695115.1 Actinomycetota bacterium
GCCCGGCCCAGGTCGACGGAGCCGAGGCGGCCGGTCTCGAGCAGTCGCACCGCCTCGAGCGGGCGGCGAAGGTCGAGCCCGAGGTGACGGGCGAAGTCGTTTCCCGCGCCGGTGGGCACCATGGCAAGGACACCGCCGGTCTCGGCGGCGAGGCCGGCGAGCTCGCTGACCGTGCCGTCCCCGCCGCACGCCACCACGCCGTGACCTGCGTCGAAGGCGCGGCGGGCGGTCGCCCGGGCGTCATCGAAGTCGGTCGAGACGCTGACGTCGACGTCGACGCGCTCGAACGCGTCGGTGAGGCGCGGGAGCAACTTGCGGGTGCGGCCGCGACCCGCGCTCGGGTTCACCACCGCCGTCCAGCGCACGAGGCGAGCGTACTTTTCGGCTCGCGGCGCCTCCGGCGCCGGGCCGCTCGGGCCACGGCTGGGGCGGCGCAGGATACCTGCGCCGCTGATCCTCGCCTCCTCCCGATAGGTTCGTGGCGTGACCGAGGCGTCGCTCGACCCCGCGCGCATCCCCCGTCACGTGGCGATCGTGATGGACGGCAACGGTCGGTGGGCCCAGCGCAAGGGCCTCAAGCGCACCGAGGGCCACGCCGCCGGCGAGGAAGCGCTGTTCGACACCGTGCACGGAGCGCTCGACATCGGGCTGCGGTGGATGACCGTGTTCGCGTTCTCGACCGAGAACTGGCGGCGCCCGCTCGACGAGGTGCGCTTCATCATGAACTTCAACGAAGGCCTGCTGTTGGAGCGACGGGAGGAGCTCGACGAGCTCGGGGTGCGCGTCCGGTTCATCGGACGCCGGGGCGGACGAGTCCCCGGTCGCGTCCGCCGCCGGATCGACGAGACCGAGTCGCTCACCGAACGAAACAAGCGTATGACGCTGACGTTCGCATTCAATTACGGCGGGCGGGCCGAGCTCGTCGACGCGGCTCGCTCCATCGCCCGCGAGGCTCGCGCCCGACGCCTCGATCCCGACAAGATCAACGACAAGACCATCGCCCGCCACCTCTACGCCCCTGACATGCCCGATCCCGACCTGCTCGTGCGCACGTCGGGCGAGTTTCGGATCTCCAACTACTTACTGTGGGAGCTGGCCTACGCCGAGCTGGTGTTCACCGACGTCCTGTGGCCCGACTTCCGCCGCGAGCACCTGTATGACGCCATCCGCGAGTACCAGCGGCGGGAGCGGCGGTTCGGCGGCGTCGACGAGTAGTTAGAAGGGACGAGCAACGGCCATCCTCGGACAGGGGGGCGGGTCCTCCGGCCCCCGGACTGCCAGCTGCGTGCGGGAGCGGCGAGGAAGCGAGGAGTATCCGACATGGGTGTAACTACACTCGTGTCGTGCCTTTGTACCGGGATCGGGGGGTAGTGCTCCGCACCATCAAGCTCGGCGAGGCCGACCGGATCGTCAGCATCCTCACCCAGGGCAACGGGAAGATCCGGGCCGTCGCCAAGGGCATCCGCCGACCCGGTAGTCGCTTCGGTGCCCGGCTCGAGCCCACCAGCCACGTCGCGCTGCAGTGCTACCAGGGCCGCGAGCTCGACGTGGTGACCCAGGTCGAGACCATCGACGCGTTCCGACCGCTGCGCGAGCACTACGGCTCGCTCACCCACGCGGTGTCGATGCTGGAAGCGGCTGACTCGGTCGCCCAGGAGCGCGAGCGCAACCAGCCGCTGTACCGGATGCTCGTCGGCGGGCTTCGCACGCTCGCCACCAACCCGTCGCCGCTGGTCGCGCCGGCGTTCTTCTGGAAGCTGCTGAGCCTCGAGGGCTTCCACCCGATCCTCGATGGGTGCGCCCGCTGCGGCGCCCCCGGGGACGACGAGGGGGGCGGGCCGTTCCCCGGCTTCGACTTCGGCGAGGGTGGCGTGCTGTGCGAGGGGTGCGCCCGCTTCGGCGGGCGGAGGATGCGGCCCGCCGCGCTCGCGTTGCTGCGGCGCATCCTCGGTGGCGCGCTGGCGGGCGCGCTCGCCGACCCCGGTGGGGGAGAGGTCGTGGTCGAGGTCGAGCGGCTCGGGGTGGGCGCGCTCGAGTACCACCTCGAGCGGCGCCTGCGCAGCGCCGCGCTCTTCTAGCTCTCCTGGTCGCGCTCGCTTCGCTCGCTGCTCCCGCACGCAGCCGGCGGTCCGGGGCCGGGGAACCCGGCCCCCTCGTAGGCGTATGGCAGCTTCTATCGGGCGCGCGCGAGTGCCCGGCGGAGTTGGGCCTTCGTCATCTTCGATCGTCCCGGGATGCCCAGCCGCTGCGCCCGGGCGTACAGCTCGTCGCGAGTTCCCGCGTGCCCTCCCTGAGGCTGCCGGCCGGGAGGAAGGGCCCGGGGAGACGCGACCGTGAGCGCGGTCCGGCGCAGGCCCCTCGGTGTCAGCGACACGCCCGCGCGACGGGCGAGGAAGCCGAAGCAGAACGCGACCGTGACAACGATCGCGGCGAGGAGCGCGACCAGGAGGGGAAGATGCTCAGGATGACCGCGCCGACGACCTCTGCTGTCGCCAGCACATCGTGCGTCCGGGCGTGCTCGGTCGCGCGGCGACGCATGAACGTTCGGAACCGGGCCATCGCCGGCAGCCTAAAAGTTCCGAAGGCAGCGCCGAAAACGCCCCCGACTACGATCCCCGTGATGGCAAAGGCCGACCTGATGGACCGCGTGGTCAACCTGTGCAAGCGGCGCGGTCTGGTGTTCCCGTCGAGCGAGATCTACGGCGGCTTCCGGTCGACCTGGGACTACGGGCCGCTGGGCGTCCTGCTCAAGCGCAACGTCAAGGACGCGTGGTGGCGCTCGATGGTGCAACTGCGTGACGACATCGTCGGCCTCGACGCCGCCATCCTCATGGCGCCCAAGGTGTGGGAGGCGAGCGGCCACCTCGCGACCTTTACCGACCCGTTGGTCGACTGCCGCAACTGCAAAGAGCGCTTCCGGGCCGATCACCTGCCCGAGTCGGGGGCTTGCCCCAACTGCGGCGCGAAGGGCTCGTTCACCGAAGCCCGCCAGTTCCACCTGATGTTCAAGACCCACGTCGGCCCGGTGGAGGACGAGGCGTCGGTCGCGTACCTCCGCCCCGAGACGGCGCAGGGCATCTTCGTCAACTTCCTCAACGTGCAGACCACGACGCGCAAGAAGCCGCCGTTCGGGATCGCCCAGATCGGCAAGTCGTTCCGCAACGAGATCACGCCCGGGAACTTCATCTTCCGGACCCGTGAGTTCGAACAGATGGAGATGGAGTACTTCGTCCCACCCGAGGACGGGCCCCGCTGGTACGAGTACTGGTGCCAGGAGCGGCTGCGCTGGTTCGTCGACCTCGGGATCCCCGAGGACCAGCTCCGCCTGCGTCCCCACGACGCCGATGAGCTGTCGCACTACTCGGCGGGTACGTCCGACGTCGAGTACCGGTACCCCTGGGGATGGGGCGAGCTCGAGGGCGTCGCCAACCGCACCGACTTCGACCTCACCCAGCACGCCCAGTTCTCGGGGCAGGACCTCACCTACTACGACCAGGACGCCGACCGCCGCTACGTGCCCCACGTGATCGAGCCGGCATTGGGCGCCGATCGCGCCCTCCTCGCCTTCCTGCTGGCGGCGTACTCCGAGGAGGAGGTGCGGGGGGAGAAGCGCACGCTCCTGCGCCTCGACCCCCGTCTCGCCCCGATCAAGGTGGCGGTGTTGCCGTTGTCGCGCAACGAGAAGCTCAATCCCGTCGCCGAGGAGGTGGCGGCGTCGCTCCGCCCGCACTTCATGATCGACGTCGACACCGCCGGGTCGATCGGCCGCCGCTACCGGCGCCAGGACGAGGTCGGCACGCCGTTGTGTGTGACCGTCGACTTCGACACGCTCGACGACAAGGCGGTGACGGTCCGCGACCGCGACTCCATGAGCCAGGACCGTGTCCCCGTCGACGAGCTGCTGGCCACGCTCCAGGAACGGTTGCCGGCATGAGTAACGGGGATGGCGACGACCGGACGCACTACGACGTGATCGGGGTCGATCCCGACGCGTCGAAGGAAGACATCCGGGCCGCGTACCGCGACCGGCTCGAGGAGCTCGCCGAGGACGTCGGCACCTCCGACGATGCCCGGGCCGAGACCGCCCGGCTCAACGGCGCGTGGCAGGTGCTGAGCGACCCGTACCAGCGCGAGCGGTACGACGACAGCGAGGGGATCGACACCGACGCCGAGGACCGGGCCGACGACGAGGACGAGGACGACGGTGACGGCGACGACGGTGACGAGGGGCGCGCCCCCGCCCGCCGCCAGCGGCCGGCGCGTGACCGCGCCCGGGGTCGGGACGACGCCGCGGCCCAACGGATCTCGCTGTTCTCGGCCGAGCCCGTGGATACGCCGCCGACGTGGCCGGCCGGGTTCCGCCCGCCGCCGCCGCGGGCCCGGGTGATCGCGATGGTGATCGACCTGGCCGTGCTGTTCGTGCTGGTCCTCACCGTGCAGACCGTGGGCGCCCGGGTCATCGACAGCGTGTACGAGGAGCAGACTCACTCGCGCGATGTCCTCGGCGATCGCATCAACCAGGCCGAGGACGTCAAGGAGCGGGCCGAGAACCGTGCCGAAGCCGCCGAGGAGGACATCGAGCGGGCGAAGCGGGATGGCGACGATGCCGCCCTCGAGCAGGCGCGTGCCGAGAAGCTGGCCGCCGATGACGAGATCGACCGCCAGGAGCGGATCATCGACGGGAAAGAAGACAGGATCGCCGACCTCGAGAGTGAGCTCGTCCCGGCGCAACTCGCGCTGACCGGCGCGATCCTCGTCCTCGCCCTGCTGTACCTCGTCCCGTCGAGCGTCGTCAGCGGGCGCACCCTCGGGAAGCAGCTGCTGGGTATCCGGGTCATCAACGCCGACGGCACTCGCCTCGGCCTGCGGGGCGCGCTCTACCACTACGGCGCCCCGGTATTGGTCGCGCTGATGTTCTCGCCCATCCTCGGCCAGCTGGTCGTGTTCATCGTGCTCATCGGCGTGCTCACGTGGCCGCGCAACCCCAACCGCCAGGGGCTGCACGACCGCCTCGCCGGCACGCTCGTCGTCGACGGCTGACATCGCGTTTCTCCGGGCCCGGCGCGGCCCCGTAGTCTTCTGGCCTATGAGGTATGTCCACGCCTTCGAGGAGGGCTCGAAGGAGCAGCGGTACCTGCTCGGCGGCAAGGGCGCCAACCTCGCCGAGATGACCAACCTCGGCCTGCCCGTCCCGCCCGGATCCACCATCACCACCGAGGCGTGCAAGGCCTACATGGCCGGTGCCGACAAGCTTCCCGATGGGCTGATGGACGAGGTCGCCGCCGCGCTCACCGCGCTCGAGGAGAAGATGGGCAAGCGGCTCGGCGACGAGGCCGACCCGCTGCTGGTGTCGGTGCGGTCGGGCGCGCCGTTCTCGATGCCCGGGATGATGGACACCGTCCTCAACCTCGGGCTCAACGACGCGTCGGTCAACGGCCTGGCCAAGCAGACCGACAACGAGCGCTTCGCGCTCGACTCGTACCGCCGCTTCGTGCAGATGTTCGGCAAGATCGTCCTCGACATCGACGGCGAGCTGTTCGAGGAGGCCCTGACCGAGTTGCGCGAGCAACGGGGCGTCGCCACCGACCCCGAGCTCGACGCCGACGCGCTGACCGGCCTCGTCGAGACGTTCAAGGGCATCGTCAAGAAGGAGGCGGGGGTCGACTTCCCCCAGGACCCGCGCGAGCAGCTGCAGTACGCGATCGAAGCAGTGTTCAGGAGCTGGAACGGCAAGCGCGCCCGCGACTACCGCAAGCTCGAAGGCATCCCCGACGACCTCGGCACCGCCGTCAACGTGCAGACGATGGTGTTCGGGAACAAGGGCGACGACTCGGGCACCGGCGTCGCGTTCACCCGCGATCCGGCCACCGGCGAGAAGCGCCCGTACGGCGACTTCCTGGTCAACGCCCAGGGCGAGGACGTCGTCGCCGGCATTCGCACGACCGAGCCACTCGATGACATGGGCAAGACGTTCCCGGAGCCGCACCGCCAGCTGCTCAAGGTGATGGACACACTCGAGCAGCACTACCGCGACATGTGCGACATCGAGTTCACCATCGAGCAGGGACGCCTGTTCATCCTCCAGACCCGCGTGGGCAAGCGCACCGCCGCCGCCGCGCTGCGCATGGCGGTCGACATGGAGGCCGAGGGCCTGATCGACCGGACCGAAGCGGTCCTGCGGGTCCAGCCCGCCCAACTCGACCAACTGCTGCACCCGCGTATCGACAAGACGGAGCAAGACCCGATCGCAACCGGTTTGAACGCGTCCCCCGGCGCGGCCGTCGGAAAGGTGTCGTTCACCGCCGACGAAGCCGAAGCGGCCGCGGCCGCGGGCGAAAAGATCATCCTGGTACGGCCCGAGACGTCCCCCGACGACCTCCACGGCATGATCGCGGCCGAGGGCATCCTCACCTCGCGGGGCGGGCTCGTGAGCCACGCTGCCGTCGTCGCCCGCGGCATGGGGAAGCCCGCGGTATGCGGCGCCTCCGCCCTCGACATCGACGTCGAGGGGAAGGTGTTCAAGGTCGACGGCACGACCGTTCGCGAGGGTGACGTCATCACGATCGACGGCACGACCGGTGACATCTACGTCGGCGCGATCCCCGTGGTGGTGCCCGAGCCGTCCGACTACTTCGACACGATCCTCGGGTGGGCCGACGAGCTCCGCACGCTGCGCGTCCGCACCAACGCCGACCTCCCCGAGGACGCGGAGAAGGCGCGCCGGTTCGGTGCCGAGGGCATCGGGTTGTGCCGTACCGAGCACATGTTCATGGGCGACCGGCTCCCGATCGTGCAGCGGTTCATCCTCGCCTCCGAGGAGAAGGAGGAGCTGGCCGCGCTGGCCGAGCTCGAGACGCTCCAGCGGTCCGACTTCCTCGGCATCTTCGCGGCGATGGACGGGCTGCCCGTCACCATCCGCCTGCTCGATCCGCCCCTGCACGAGTTCCTCCCCGACGTGGAGGAGCTGCTGGTGCGCGACGCCAAGGGCGAGCTCGACGACGAGGGCCGCACCCTGCTCGCCGCCGCGCAGGCGTGGCGCGAGTCCAACCCGATGCTCGGAACGCGGGGCTGCCGGCTCGGGATCATCAAACCCGGCCTGTACCGCATGCAGGTGAAGGCGATCCTCGAGGCGGCGATCGCGCGCAAGGTCGCCGGCGGCGACCCCCGGGTCGAGATCATGATCCCCCTGATCGTCAGCGAGCCCGAGCTCTCGCTGATCGTGGACTGGACCCGCGAGGTCGCCGAGTCGCTGTTCTCCGACAGTCGGGAGGGTGTGTCGTTCCTCGTCGGGACGATGATCGAGACGCCGCGCGCCGCGCTGATGGCCGACGACATCGCCAAGGTCGCCGAGTTCTTCTCGTTCGGTACCAACGACCTGACCCAGATGGCGTTCGGCTTCTCCCGTGACGACGTCGAGGGCCGCTTCATGTCCCAATACCTCGAGCTCCACCTGCTCGCGGCCAACCCGTTCGAGACCCTCGACGTCGAGGGTGTCGGCCAGCTGGTGCGGGACGCGGTCGCGAAGGGGCGGGCGGCCCGGCCCGACCTCAAGCTCGGCATCTGCGGCGAGCACGGCGGTGACCCCGAGTCGGTGCGGTTCTGCCACGAGGTCGGCCTCGACTACGTGTCGTGCTCGCCCTACCGGGTGCCGATCGCTCGCCTCGCCGCCGCCCACGCCGCCGTCGGATCGGACGGCCCGGGAGCGTCGGCGTAAACCGGTAACTGTCACACCCGGCCGGTATGGTCGGTGCATGCCCGGGAAAAGCCTGATCGTCGAAGCGGGTGTCGCGGTGCGGAAGGCGCACGCCGACGCCGATGGGTTCGTGGGCGGCGAGCTGCGCCGACGCGAAGAGCGGGAGGCGGAGCTCTCGGCCGGCCTCGCCCCGGGAGCCACCCGACCGGTGGGTGCCGGGCGCCGGGCGCGAGCCGAAGAGCCCGACCCGTACCGGCTGTGCTTCGAGCGCGACCTCGACCGGGTGAAGCACTCCCGGCCCTGGCGGCGCCTGGCCGGGAAGTGCCAGGTGTTCATCGCCCCCGAGGACGACCACCTGCGCACCCGCCTCACCCACGCGGTCGAGGTCGCCCAGGTCGCCACCGGCATCGCCCGAGCCGCCAACTTGTGTGTGCCCCTGGTGGAGGCGATCGCCCTCGCCCACGACTGCGGGCACGGCCCCGCCGGCCACGCGTCGGAGGAGGCGTTCTCGCCGTATGTGCCCGAGGCCACGTACGACCACGCGGTGTACGGCGCCGACGTCACGCTCGCCAGGCTCAACCTGTGCCTCGAGACCCTCGACGGAGTCCGCAACCACTCCTGGCGTCGCCCCGCCCCGGCCACCCCCGAGGGCGAGGTAGTGGCCTGGGCCGACCGGATCGCCTACGTGTGCCACGACTTCGAGGACGCGGTCCGCGCCGGCATCCTCACCCCCCACGATCTTCCACCCGAGGTGCGCGACGTGGTCGGGTCCCGCGGGTCCGAGCAGATCGACACGTTCCTTCTCGCGGTGCTCGACGCGGTCCGCCGTACCGGCCACGTCGGCATGACCGAGCCGGCTGCCTCGGCGCTGGCCGCATTCCGGGCGTTCAATTTCGACCGGATCTACCTGCGGCCCGCCGCCCGACGCCAGGCCGACCGCGTGATCGCCCTGCTCCGAGGGCTCGTCGAACATTTCGCCGACGTGCCCACGCGCATCCCCGACCTCGCGGGGTCGGGAGATGCCATCACACCCGGGTCGCCGGACGCGGCGGCCGCGGCGGTCCACTACGTGAGCGGCATGACCGACCGCTACGCCCTCGGGCTCGGCGTCGAGCTCCTGGGCTGGCAGCCCGAGAACCTTCCCCGCGGGGTTTGACGAGGCTCGCCGGCCGAGCGCTGGCCGGGCCGTAACCTGACGCTCGATGGGGATCCTCGACGAGGACGTCGCCCGGGTACGGGAGTCGACCGACCTCGTCGCCCTCGTGGGCGAGCACGTCGGACTCAAACGCGTCGGCAACCGCTACATGGGGCTGTGCCCGTTCCACGCCGAGAAGACGCCGTCGTTCTCGGTCAACCAGGAAATGGGACTTTGGTTTTGCTTCGGTTGTCAGAAGCGGGGCGACGCGATCACGTTCGTGCGCGAGGTCGAGCACCTCGACTTCGTCGACGCGGTCGAGCGCCTCGCCGCCCGCGCCGGCATCACCCTGCGCTACGACAGCAAGGCAACCGGCGAGAACCGCAAGCGGCGCGACCGTCTCGCCGAAGCCGTCGGCGAGGCGATCGCGTTCTACCACCGGCTGCTGCTCGAGGCGCCTGAGGGTGGCAAGGCGCGCCAGTACCTGCGCAGCCGCGGGTTCGACGGCGACGTCGCCCGCCGGTTCTCGATCGGGTGGTCGCCCGACGACTGGGACCTGCTCAGCCGCCACCTCCAGTCGAAGAAGTTCTCGCGCGACGACATCACCAGCGCCGGTCTCGCGTTCGTGAACAAGGTCAACAAGCTCCAGGACCAGTTCCGGGCGCGGCTGATGTTCCCGATCTACGACAGCCGGGGCGAGCCCGCCGGTTTCGGCGGACGCGCTCTCGACGACGAGGGGCCCAAGTACAAGAACTCGCCCGACTCCGCGATCTACCAGAAGAGCCGGCTGCTCTACGGCCTCAACTGGGCCAAGGGCGAGATCGTGGCCAAGGGCGACGTCGTGATCTGCGAGGGCTACACCGACGTGATGGCGTTCGCGCTCGCCGGTGCCGCCAACGCGGTCGCGACCTGTGGCACCGCGCTCGCCGACGACCACTTCCAGATCCTGAAGAACCTCACCCGCAAGGTCACGCTCGCCTACGACTCCGACGCCGCCGGCCGGGGCGCGGCGGAGCGTTGGTACGAGTGGGAGCAGCGTTTCGAGATCGAGGTGCGCGTGGCCGCGCTCCCGGCCGGCCGCGACCCGGCGGACGTGTGGAAGGACGACCCGGGCGCGCTGCTCAAGGCGGTCGACGACGCCAAACCGTTCATGCAGTTCCGCATCGACCAGGTGCTCGCGGGCAGTGAGTACATCAGCCCGGAGGGAAGGGCCCGAACGGCTGAGGCCCTGGTACCGGTGCTGCGGGAGCATCCGAGTGAGCTGGTACGGGAGGCGTACATCCAGACCGTCGCGGGCTCGACCGGTTTCGACCACGCCTGGTTCAAGCAGGCGATCGCGCGCGGTGTTCACAGGCGACCCCCGTCGGATGAATCCGCGCCGCGGACGGAGGTGCACGTAGATCGACGCGAGCTCGACGCCCTGCGCTGGGCGATCCACGAGCCGCACTTCGTGTCCGACTGGCTGGAACCGATCCTCTTCTCCGACGAGACGGCGCGTGCCGCGTTCGAGCTCCTTCTGGCGGCGGAGTCGTTTCGGGAGGCGCTCGACCACAGTGAAGGCGACGTGCGTTCGCTGCTCGAGCGGCTCGCGGTCGAGGACGCGACCGTCGACGGCGACCCCGAGACCGTGCGCGCCCGGCTGATGGTGAACATGGTCGTACCTGCCGGTGAACGGCTGCTCAAGTCGATGCTCGAGCGCGACGACGAACGTGCCAGCGAAGTGAAGTCGCTCCTCGATCTCGCCGCGCACAACCGCGACACCGGCGAGTGGGATGCGGCACAGCAGGCGGCGAGGCAGTTGGTAGGGTGGCTCGTCGACCGGGCGCAGGAGCCAAGCTCGCAGGAGCCAAGCTCGCAGGAGTAGGAGCGCGTGGGGGATTCTGAAACTACGGCGAAGGCGGAGAAGGCTGAGTCGAAGTCCGACGCGACGGATCAGTCGGCGATGCCCGACCCGCTGGCGCGCTTCAAGGAACGTGGCTTCATCACCAGCGGCGAGATCTTCTCCGCCTTTCCCGATCTCGAGCCCGACACCGGCGAGCTCGCCGCGATCTACGCCGGCATCAAGGCGCGCGGCATCGAGGTCGTCGACGAGATCGCCGAAGAGCTCCAGCGTGAGGACCAGCGACGCGCCGGTGGCGGCGCTGCCCCCGACGCTCCCCACCGCCGTCGCGTCCCCGAGGTCGGCCGAACGATCGGTGTCGTCCCTCGTCCCGGTGAGGCCCATGAGCGGCGCAAGGAGCCCATGGGCCGCTTGGCCGAACCCACCGCCAAGCCCGAGCGAACCGGGGAGTTCGGCAGCTTCGACCCGGTGCGCATGTACCTCAAGGAGATCGGGAAGGTCCCGCTGCTCACCGGCCCCCAGGAGGTCACGCTGGCGAAGCGGATCGAGGCGGGGCTGCACTCGGTCGACCACCTCGAGCAGCAGCCCGGGCTGAGCGAGCAGGAGCGGGCCAGTGCCGATGCCGTGGTCGTCGACGGCCAGCTGGCCAAGAAGCAGCTGACCGAGGCCAACCTCCGTCTCGTCGTCTCGATCGCCAAGCGCTACGTGGGCCGGGGCATGGCGCTGCTCGACCTGATCCAGGAGGGCAACCTCGGCCTCATCCGCGCGGTCGAGAAGTTCGACTACACGAAGGGGTTCAAGTTCTCGACCTACGCGACGTGGTGGATCCGCCAGGCCATCACCCGTGCGATCGCCGACCAGGCCCGCACGATCCGCATCCCGGTGCACATGGTCGAGACCATGAACAAGGTCGTGCGGATCCAGCGTCAGATGCTCCAGGAGCTCGGCCGCGAGCCCACCGTCGACGAGGTCGCGGCCAAGGTCGAGATGACTCCCGACCGCGTGCGCGAGATCCAGCGGATCGGGCAGGAGCCTGTGTCCCTGGAGACGCCGGTTGGCGAGGAGGACGACAGCTTCCTCGGCGACTTCGTGGAAGACCCGAGCGCCATCGCCCCCGCGACCGCGGCGGCACGAGCGCTGCTCACCGAGGCGATCGAGGAAGCATTGGAGGAGCTCAACGACCGCGAGCGTCAGGTCGTACGCCTCCGCTTCGGGCTCGACGACGGTCAGGTCCGGACGCTGGAAGAGGTCGGCAAGGAGTTCGGTGTGACCCGAGAGCGAATCCGCCAGATCGAGTCGAAGACGCTCGCCAAGTTGCGCCACCCCACCCGGTCCCAGCGCCTGCGCGACTACCTCGAAGAGCCGTAGGCCCGACTGGCTGCCGGACCTCGGTAGATTTCGTCCGGGGTCGTAGCTCAGTGGTCAGAGCAGCGGACTCATAATCCGTCGGTCGGTGGTTCGATCCCACCCGGCCCCACCGATGTTTCGGCTGGTCCGGTAATGGCGCAACGTCGGCTCACCGAGCCGCACCCGAGTCGCCTACCGCCGGATCATCCGCGCCGCGACGAGATCCTCGCCGCCCATGAAGCGGCGATGGCCGCCGGCGAGTCGGGTTACGACGACCCGGGCACCGGACTGTGGGTGTTCACCGCCGCGTACCTGGCCGACCGGGACTGCTGCGAGAGTGGCTGCCGGCACTGCCCCTACGTGTCGTGATCGCCTGGGCCCTTCTCGCGCTGGCGGCTGTCGGCTGGAGTGTCCTCGGTCTCACCGGCGCGCTGGGGAGCCCGCACCCCACCTTGAGCACGCTCGTGACCGAAGCCACCCAAGGACCGGCGGCTCGAGCGGTACTTGTTGCCGCCTGGATCATCGCCGGCTGGGCGATCGTGCGATGGCCGTCGACGTGAGCGCCCGATCGATCGGCCTGCTCGGGTGGTGCGTCATCGCGGTCGTGGCGGCGACCCTCGCGGTCCTCGGCCGAATGGGTCGAGCGGGGATCCCCGCACCCGCGGCGGTCATGCGGGAGATCCTGCGAATGCCGTTCGGCCGGTTGGCGTTGCTCACGGGATGGCTCATCCTCGGCTGGCACCTCTTCCTCGCGCCGCCAGGCGGCTGAGTGAACCGACCGTTATCCTCGGCAATATGCGGCGATTCTCGTTCCGGCCCTCGCTCACGCTGCGCGGGCGCAAGTTCAAGGGCCCGCGGGGTTGGGCGGGCAAGCCGCTGCACCCGCCGCTCACTGCCATCCCAGTGGGGGCGTACGCGCTCGCCGCGGCCTTCGACGTGATCTCGTACGTCGGCAGAGAGCAGGAGTGGGCGCGCGACTTCTATCGCGCCGCCACGTTCGCGTTGGTCGGCGGGGCGATCTTGTCGGTGTTCACCATCCTGACCGGCTTCTGGGACTGGCTGCACTCGACCGAGCGGGGTACGCAGGCTCGCCGGACCGCCAACGCCCACGCCATCACGATGCTGATGGTCAGTGCGTTAGTGTTCACCGGCATCATCGTGCGTCTCGTCGCGTACGACGGAGATACGCACACCCCCGTGTTCGCACTCGTCCTGTCGGTCGCCGGCACACTGCTCGTCGGCATCGGTGGGACGATCGGCGGGTCCCTGACGTACGACTACGGGTTCAACGTCGAGACCGCCGGTGATCACCCGGTATGGCACAAGTCTGAACGTGACGTTCTCCCGGGCGAGAAGCACGGCGAGGTCTCGTCGCCCGACGCGGAGGCGGCGGTGGAGGAGCTTTCCTCGCACTTGTAACGGCTCGTGCCGGATGGCGCCAACCACACCTGTCCGGTAGCCAAGCGCCGTGCGGGGGCGCGGTCACCGGCGGGGGTCTTGGCTGGCGTCGTGATGCTCGCGGGCGTTGCGGCCTGTCAGCCGGCGAAGACGCCCACACCCCGGCCATCGGTCGCGATCTTCCCGTCCGACGTCCTCACCGTTCCCGACGTCAACCAGGCGACCGGGAAGCGGGTGAACATGCCGATGCCGGACTGCACGGCCTTCCCGTCCGATTGCAACGAGCTCGCCCTGATCAACCAGCTCGACGGGTTCGACCTCGATCCCAACATCACCCTGCTGTTCGACGGCCCCATCGACGTCAACCGCGTCACCGACGCGAACCTTTCGTGCAGCCGACCGCGGGCGGCGCCGCCGTCGGGCTCAACCGGCTCGTCTGGGACCCGGCGACGAATGTCCTCTACGGGCACCCGAAGCGGCAGCTGATGGAGCGGACCGAGTAACGGCTCACGATCACCGCCGACGTGAACGGCCAGACGGGCACGTCGACGTTCACCACGATGAGCGCGACCAGCGTGCTCGGCCATCGCCAACTGGCTCGAACGGTCGGGGAGCCCGGAGGCGTTCGCGCCGCTGCTACTGCCGAGCGAGGTCTTCTACCAGTTCGCATACGGCGACCGGACCGTGTCGAACCCGACCAGTGCCACGCTCATGCGCGCCGGCGGCTTCCAAGCGGTGACGACGCTCTACCGCCATGATCAGGCCGCGACCAAGGGATGTGACCCGCACGGCTTCCTGCTCGACCCCCGGATCGAGGGCCGCCAACCCGGTCAGGTGCAGCTCGCCGAGTTCCTCAAGACCGGCACGAGGACCGACCCCGACGCCGCCGGCACGTTGTTCGAGTTCCCGATCACCGATCCGAACTCGATCGAGACCCTGAACCACAACACGACCGACCCCTGCCCGCTGGCCGATATCGGGATTCCCTAGCGGGATCCCCCGTTCGGCGAACCGGAGTCCGCGCCGACCAGCGGCTCGGCCTGCTGCTTGACCCGCTCGATGCCGAGCTCGACCGCAGCCTGGGCCTTCTCGTAGGGCTTGCTGTCACGGATGTCGCGCAGCCATCCCTGGATCTGCTCGTAGCGCTCGCGTCCGGCCTTCGTACCGAAGTAGTAGCCAGCCGCGAACCCGACGATGAGGCCTGTCTTCATTCGTCCCATGACCCGAGTTGTACCCCACTAGGGGAGGAGCCCACACAGGATCCTTGACGGTCGAACATACGTTCGATACGCTCAGTCACCATGGGCTACCGGGGCAAAGTCCGCGAACAGGAGGAAGCCCGACGCCTCCGCGCCCAGGGCTGGATCCTGTCGCGCATCGCGGAGGAGCTCAGAGTCTCCAAGTCGTCGGTGTCGCTCTGGGTCCGGGACGTGCCGTTCACTCCTTCCAAGCGGCGCTACGGCCCTCAGGCCCGCTACCACCCCTGGCAGACGCGCAAGCTCCGCGAGATCGAGGAGATGAGGGAATGGGGTCTCGACCAGCTCGGCAGATTGAGTGAGAAGGCGTTCCTCGCCGCGGGTGCGGCTCTCTACGCGGGAGAGGGATCAAAGACGGGCCATGCCGTCGTATTCGCGAACACGGACCCGACGATGGTGCGCTTCTTCTGCGCTTGGCTTCGCCGCTTCTTCGATGTCGACGAGTCGAGGCTCCGCGTTCGTGTCTACCTCCATCAGGGCCTCGATCTTGACGCGGCTGAGCAGTTCTGGGCGGATGTCACCGACATACCCCGGTCGCAGTTCGGGAAGCCCTACCGGGCGGTTGCCGACTCCAGCATTCGCAAGACGAAGCACGAGCACGGCTGCGTGTACGTGAGCTACTCATGCGCGCGAGTTCTTAGGGGAATCCTGGGGCTGACGCGTGCGCTGCTATCGTCGGACAGCTATTCCGGGGTGGCGCAACAGGTAGCGCAACGGATTGTTAATCCGGAGATTGCGGGTTCGAGCCCCGCCCCCGGAGCCAAGGCTCAACTCCGACTCATCACCAACGACGAAGTCGCCTGACTCAGACGCCGGCGAGCTCCCGGATCACCTTGCCCAACGAGGAGAAGTCCTCGCGGCCGTAGCCGGCCGCGCTCGCCGCACCGAGCACCTGGCGCACCACGCCCGTCGTGAACAACGGCGTGTGCGCTTTCCCCGCGTACTCGAGCGCGAGATCGAGATCCTTGGCCATGAGGTCGGTCATGAAGCCCGGCGCCCACCCGTTCGACGCCGGGCTGTCGGGGAGCACCCCCTCGAACGGGATCCGCGTCCGTACCGCTACGCAGTCACCGCTCGAATGGGTGAGCACCTCGGCGAGCTTGTGCAGGTCGACGCCCGCCTTGACCGCCATCGTCGTCGCTTCCGCAGTGGCCAGCATCTGGGCCGCGTACAGGAGGTTGTTGCACAGCTTGACCACCTGGCCCATCCCGGGGCCGCCGACATGGACGATGAACCCGGCGAACGGGTCGAGCGCGGGCCGGGCGGCCTCGAGCACGTCGGCGTCGCCCCCGACCATCAGCGTGAGGGTGCCGTTCTCCGCGCCCACAGTTCCGCCCGACACCGGCGCCTCGAGGTAGCGGGCCCCCGCCGCGGTCACCCGTTCGTGTTGGGCCCGCTCGACCTCGGGGTCGATCGTCGAGCAGTCGACCACGACCTTGCCGGCGCCGAGCGCCGGGAGCGCGGCGTCGACGACTTCGGCCACCTCGGGCGAGTTGGGCACGCACAGGATCGTCGTCTCGCTCGCGTCGACCACACCTGCGGGTCCGTTGTTCTCCGTCGCGCCGGCCTTCACCGCGGCCTCGATCGGGCCGCGGCTGCGCGACGCCACCGTGACGTCGTGCCCCGCGTCGACGAGGTTGCGGGTCATGGGCAGCCCCATTGCGCCGAGACCGATGAATC
>JACDBD010000306.1 GCA_013695115.1 Actinomycetota bacterium
TCGGCCGGGATCAGGAACCACCCGGCGATCACGAGGGTGAGGAGCGCCAGGGCGACGCCGCCAAGCCCGTCGCCGTTGTGCTGCTTGAGCTCCTCGCCTGTCTTGTACGCCCAGTAGATGCCGTAGATCCCACAGGTCACCAAGCTCAGCAGGGCGACCGTCGTGGGGTTCATCGGCGTCCCGATGGGGCCGCGGCCACCGGCCGCTGCGGGTTGAGCCATGTGAATTGTCTCCTTGTGCGCGGTCTCTGGTCGGAGGATTCCTAGCGGGCGGATCGCCGCCCGTCAATCACTCCGGGTCGTTACGCCTCGACCTCGCGCCGGCCCTCGAGAGCACGGCCGAGCGTCACCTCGTCGGCGTACTCGAGGTCGCCGCCCACCGGTAGGCCGCTGGCGATGCGGGTGACGCGCAGGCCCAGGGGCTTGAGCAGCCTGGCCAGGTACATCGCGGTCGCCTCCCCCTCGATGTTGGGGTTGGTGGCGAGGATCACCTCGGTCACGCCCTCGTCGGCGACCCGGCTGAGCAGCTCCTTGATGCGCAGCTGCTCGGGCCCGATGCCCTCGATCGGCGAGATCGCTCCTTGCAGGACGTGGTAGCGGCCGCGGAACTCGTGGGTACGTTCGACGGCCACGATGTCGCCCGGCTCCCCGACGACGCACAGCTGGGACGATTCGCGTCGGTCGTCGCGGCAGTACGCGCACAACTCGCCTTCGGCGATGTTGAAGCACTTCCGGCAGAACGACACCCGCTCCTTCGCCTCGACGATCGCGCGCGCCAGCCGGTTGGCGTCTTCGGGGGCGGCCTTCAGCAGGTAGAACGCGATGCGCTGCGCCGACTTCGGACCGACTCCCGGTAGCCGGCCCAGCTCGTCGATGAGCGTCTGGACCGGCCCTTCGTAGACCGACGACACCGCGCGTCGCCGCTAAGAACCCCACCCGAACCAGAGGTTCGGGCGGGGGCCCCAGGGCTTCACCTGAGAGTTGTCACGGTGTCTCAAGTCGAACTCCCGAAAAGTGCGTTAGCCGAGCAGCTCGCCGAGGCCGCCCAGGTCGAGGCCGCCGACCGCGCCACCCATGCGCTCCTGCTGCTTCGCCTGGGCCATGCGTAGCCCCTCGCTCACCGCCGCGACCACGAGGTCCTCGAGCATCTCGACGTCGTCGGGATCGACGACGTCGGCTGCGATGGAGATCGACTGGAGCTCGCCCGTGCCGGTGACCACGGCCTTCACCTTGCCGCCACCCGCCGACGCCTCGATCGTTTCGGCCGCCAGCGCGTCTTGGGCCGCGGCCATGTCGGCCTGCATCTTCTGCACCTGCTGCATCATTTGGTTGACTTGCTTCTGGTTCGGCATACCGGCCTACTCGCGCGGGCGCTCTTCGACGACGGTAGCGCCGAGGTCCTTGGTCAACATCTGCATCGGCTCACCCGCACGGTCGTCGGGGGCGGCGTCGACGAGCTCGTGCGGGTCGACCGCGGGCTCCTGCTCCTCGGCAGTGAGGTCGACGGTCTCGGGCAGCTCGCTCGCCGGCGCGCGCTCGGGTGCCGTGTTGCCGGCGAACCCCTCGTGGGCCACAAGGGTGAAGCGGGCGGTGCGCCCCAGGCGCTCGGAGAGCGCCGACCGGATGGTGTCGGCCTCGCGGCGGAACCGGGGACTGGCGGCCTCGAACAAGCGGGGCGGCACACCGAACGTGATCACGTCGTCCTCGACGCCGAGGGGCTGGGCCTCCTGCACCGAGCTGCGGGTGGCGACCGGCAGCTCCGGAAGGATCGCGGCCCACGCCACGATCACGTCGTCAAGCGCCAGCTCTTCTGGTCGCGCTCCCTCCGGCGCCGGGATACCCGGCGACGGCCCTTCGGTACGGTCGCCGCTCCCGCGCAATTCACTGGTCGATTCGTCGGATGGCAGGCCTTCCGGCTCAGCTTCCGGGGGAGGTGCTGCCGCGGCTTCGCGCCGGATCGCGCCGATCGTCCGGCCCGGTGGCGTGCCGCCGGTCACCGGCGGCGCCGGCGCGCCGGCGCCAGCGCCGTCCTTCATGTTGTCGACAGCACGTTCAAGGCGCTCGATGCGCTCGACCACGGTCTGGAGCGGCGGCCCCGCGTCGCGGCGGGTCAGGCGCACGAGCGCGATCTCGAGCACGAGGCGGGGATCGGCGGCGTCACTGCCCCGCATGTCGACCACCGCCTGACCCAGGGTCTCGAGCATGCGGACGAGCGTGGGATTGCCGAGCGCGCGCCCGAGGTCGCCCAACCGCTTCTGCTCGTCGTCGGGCATCTCGAGCGGCACCCGGCCCGCGCCGGCGGTGACGAGGAAGCCATCGCGGGCGGCGCGCAAGAGGTCTTCGGCGATGCGACGAGGCTCGTGACCGGCCTCGAGCAGTTCGCCCAGCGTCGTGAGGACCAGGGCGGCGTCCTCGCCCGCCACCGCCTCGAGGATCCGGCAGCGCACATCGAACGGGGTCCGGCCGAACAGCTCGGCGACCGGCTCGGCGTCGAGGCGACCGGTGCCGTGAGCCAGCGCCTGGTCGAGCAGTGAGAGGGCGTCGCGCATCGAGCCCGCCGCCGCCCGCGCGATGGTTTCCAGCGCCTGCGGGTCGGCGGGCATCCCCTCCCGCTCCAGCACCGCCCCCATCTCGGCGACGATCTGCTCGACGGTGAACAGCGTGAACTCGTAGTGCTGGGTGCGCGACCGGATAGTCGGCAACAGCTTCTCGGGCTCGGTCATCGCCAGCACGAACACGACGTGGTCGGGCGGCTCCTCCAGGGTCTTGAGCAACGCGTTCGATGACGACCCGGTCAGCATGTGGGCCTCGTCGAACACGTAGACCTTGCGCTTCGACGCCAGGTTGAGCCCGAGGGGCACCCGCTCGAGCAGCTCGCGCATCTCCTCGACCCGGTTGTTGGACGCGGCGTCGAGCTCGATCAGATCGAGGAAGCGGCCCTCGGCGATGGCGACGCAGTTCTCACACTTGTCGCAGGGCTCGCCGTCGGACCCGAGGTCGAGACAGTTGAGCGCCTTGGCCAGCAGCCGGGCGGTGGTCGTCTTGCCCGTGCCCCGGGGGCCGGAGAAGAGGTAGGCGTGGCCCACCCGGCCGTCCTTGACTGCGTTGCGCAACGCCGCGGTGACGTGTTCCTGGCCCCGCAGCGCCGCGAACGTCTGGGGGCGGTGCTTGCGGTAGAGCGACTGGTAGGAGGCCATCCGGTCCGACCTTAGCGAGAGCCGCAAGGACTGTTGTCAGAGGTGGCCATCCACCGACTTGCCGCCAGAATTGCGCGGGAGCGGCGAGCGGCCCGAAGGGCGGCGGCCGACCGGCCCTATCGAGGATGGCCCGGCCGCCGAGCGAGCGCGACCTGGAAGGCGGACCGTGCACCCGCTGTCGACCCCGGCGCCGGAGACGTAGACCCGTCGCCGGCTCCGGCCAGGCGAGCCTGCGGCACACGGGAGGGCACGCTGAGAGCTGCTTCCTTCCGGACCTGACTCGGTTCGCGAGATCCCGTTGCGCAGGACCCGGCCTTCAACACCACGTGCGGGCCACGACCTCTCGGCGACCCGGGCCTCGAGCGGGAATTCGGCCCCCCGTACGTGGATTGGGGGTGCAAGGCACCACGAGCTCCCCGCCTAGCACGGTCCGCGTGCGCAGGGTACCTGCCCGGCGAGGCGCTCCCGGTCCGGCGTTCCCGGTCCGGGTGGTCGCGAGCGGGCGCCCGCCCGGACGAGCGATCCTAGGAACGGGACGAATAGGAGAGGAAGGCAACGATGGGGCTACCCGAGATCGTCACCCAGGAGGAATGGCAACGGGCCCACGAGGGGCTCCTGGCCAAGGAGAAGGAGGCCACCCGGGCCCGTGATGCCCTGGCCGCCGAGCGCCGCCGCCAGCCGATGATGGAGTTCTCCGCCGACTACACGTTCGACGGGCACGACGGAGTCGTCACACTGCTCGACCTCTTCCAGGGACGACCCCAGCTGCTCGTCTACCACTTCTGGTTCCCGCCGGACGGGGAACCGTGCACCGGCTGCTCGATGTTCATCGACCAGATCGGCCACCAGGCTCACATCAACGCGCGCGACACGTCGCTCGCGCTGGTCTCCCGCGCGCCCCAGCCGCAGATCGAGGCGTACAAACGCCGAATGGGTTGGTCGATCCCGTGGTACACGCCGATCGGCGAGGACTTCCAGCAGGCGTGCGGCACCACCGAGTTCTTCGCGCTCGACGTCTTCGTACGCGACGGCGAGCGCGTCTTCCTCACCTACGCGACCACGGGCCGCGGCGTCGAGGCGCTCGGGAGCGTCTGGACGTTTCTCGACCTGACCCCCTTCGGCCGTCAGGAGGAGTGGGAGGAAACCCCGTCCGGCCGGCCGCAGACGCCTCCGTACGAGTGGTGGCGAAAGCACGACGAGTACGAGCCGAGCGGCTGACGCTCACTCGAGGACGATCCCGCACTCCTCCGTGTCGCACTCGCTCGCTGCGGGCCGGGATACCCGGGCGGGCGCTCGCTCGCTGGCGAGCTCCCTCCGCTCGCTCTCCGCTCGCTCCGGTCGCCGCGCGGCGGTCAATCGACCACAAGCCCGCATTCCTCTTCCTCGTACTCGACCGTACTGGTCTCGGCCGCCTTGGCCGCCGGGGTCTCGAGCGGCGCGAGGGAGCCCTGCACCGCCACCTGCTCGAACGCGGCGGCCTGGGTGGCGGCGTCGGCCGCGATGGCGGCGGGCGCGATGGCCGCGAGCTGCCCGAACAGCTCCTGGTTCTCGCGGATGAACCCGACGAGCCGTTGGTCGAGCTCCGACTGGTCGGCATCGGGTCCGAGCTGCTCCTGTGCCCGGCTCACGAACTCGTCGAGCCGACCGTAGAACCGCTCCACCAGGGCGCAGTACTCGCGCGCCTCCGCGCTCGGGGCAACCGAGCGGGCGTCGCCGCTGTCGTCCACCGAACACGCCCCGCCCAGGACCGCGGCCGCGAGCACCGAGGCGGTGACGATCAGAAGAGCCCGTGATCGATCCCGCACTCGTCGTCCTCGAAGTCGGTCACATTGTCCTGGGCGTCGTCGACCTCGAACGAGTCGAAACCGGAGAGGTCGCCCTCGGCCGCCTGCTCGTACGCTCCCACGACGACGGCCACGTCGGCGGCGATCTCCTCCGGCGCTGTCTCGGCCATGCTCCGGAGCAGCCCGAGGTTCTCGGCCGCGAACTCGACGAACGCCTCGTCGTACTCCTCCTGAGAGCTGAAGATGCCGAACTCGCTCTCGAACTCCTCGAACCGGTCGAAGAACTCGGTCGCGCCGGCGCAGTACGCCGTGACCGAGCGCGGCGAGACCGTCGTCGTCGGCGCCACCGTGGTGGTGGTCTCCGGGCCGGGGTCGGGCGGAGTCAGCGCGGGCGCATTCTGGTCGTCGCGGTTGAGCAGGTAGATCAGCCCGCCACCGAGGCCGAAGCCGGCGATCGCGATCAGCAGCAGGAGCGCGAGCGTGCGCAGCCATCGGCGCCCGCCCCGGATCGGAAAGGGTGCGCGCGGCACCGGCGCTCGCGACGCGGGCATCACCCGGGTGGCGGTCTCGGGCCGGGTGGCCCCCATCGGGGTCAGCGCGTCGAGGAGGGCGGCAGGTGGCGGGCGGTACCCCGGTTCCTTGTCGAGGGCGCGGCTCACGAGCGGCGCGAGCGCGGGCTCGAGGCCGGCGAGGTCCGGCGCCTCGTGCACGACGCGGTACAACACCGCGTCGACGCGACCGTTGCCGAACGGGTGACGGCCGGTGCCGGCGTAGGCGACGAGGGTGCCCCAGGCGAACGTGTCGACCGCGGGCCCGACCCGGTCGCCACGGGCCTGCTCCGGCGCCATCCACGCCGGGGTCCCGATCCGCATGCCCGTCTGCGTCAGGGTGGAAGCACCGTCGGAGCGGGCGATGCCGAAGTCGATGACCTTCGGGCCCCACCGGCCGAGGATGACATTGCCGGGCGTGAGGTCGCGGTGGGTGACGCCCGCCGCGTGCATGGCCGCCATCGCCTCGGCGACGCCGGTGGCGAACGCGAGCAGGCGCGGCCCCGCGATCGGCCCGTCGGCCGCCACCGCGTCCTGGAGCGTGGGCCCGTCGACGTACTCGGTGACGATGTACGGCCGCTTGCCGTCGGCCCGGACCTCCAGCACACGGGCGGTGCAGCGGGCCGTGACCGCCGACGCCGCCTCGGCCTCGCGGCAAAAGCGCTCGCGGAACTCCGGATCGCGGGCGAGATCGGATCGCGGCACCTTGATCGCGACGCGTAGACCGCGCCGCCCGCGAGCCAGGTACACGACACCCATGCCGCCCGCGCCGAGACGGCCGACCAACCGCCACTTGCCCAATCGGCGGGGGTCGCCGGGCTGGAGCGGCGTCACCATCGCCCCCCGACGGCGCACACCATGGAGCGTGAAGGGTACCGGCGTCGGGGGGATGCCCAACCGCGCGCCGGTACGCTCCCGGGCGGAGGGATGCGAGAGCGGCCGAATCGGCACGCTTGGAAAGCGTGTGTGGGGCAACTCACCGTGGGTTCGAATCCCACTCCCTCCGCCATTCCCGAGCCCGCTGTCGTTAGGTAGAAGGCCGACTGGGAGCCGCCATGCAGGAGATGTCGCGGGACGAGTGGAGGGCGTTCCTCCTCGAGGGCACGCGCACGACCAAGCTCGCCACGACGCGCACGGACGGGCGACCGCACGTCTCGCCGATCTGGTTCCTCCTCCGTCTTCCCTGGTCGCGCTCGCTTCGCTCGCCGCTCCCGCACGCAGCTGGCGTTCCGGGGGCCGGGGGACCCGGCCCCCTGTCGGTGGATGACAGACCCTGCTTGCCGAGAGGCGAACAGCGGTCGCTCGTCGTCGACGCACAACGCGACGTTCGCGTCGCGCCGGATCGCGTTGCCCTTGATGCTGGTCTCGTGAGTCGTGAACACGAGGTCGTCCCCGTCGACCCGCACCAGCAGGTCGCCCGGGACGCCGTCGCGGGCGCCGTATCGACGCCGAGCAAGGTCTTGGCGCGCGCCGGCATCGCCGACTGACCGTGGACCCACTCGTCCGAGACCGGCTGCTCGCGCTGGGTGCCTCCCTTGACGAAATCGACGCGGCCGAAGCCGAGGGGCGCGTGCCGGTGCTGGTCGTGGAGCGCATGCTGTTCCCCGGCCAGGCTCGCTACCGCGCCGACGACGTGGCCGAGCTCGCCGGGGTCGACCTCGAGGTCGCCGACCAGCTGTGGCGGGCGATGGGCTTTCCCGACTCGCCGCCGGACGCCCACGAGTTCGTGGACGCGGATGTCGCGGCGCTGAAGGCGGCCGTCGACCTGATCTCCGAGATCGGTGACGCCGACGCGCTCGTACAGCAGTCCCGGGTCGTCAGCGCGGCGATGGCGCGCATCGCCGAGAGCCTGACCGACATCCTGAGCTCCATCGCCGGGGGACTGACCGCCGCCGACGAAGCGTCGCTCGCGCTGCTCCAACGGTGGGACGTGGAGCGCGCCCTCGGCCTCTACGACTACGTCCTCCGGCGCCAGATCGTGGGGGCGGTGCGCCGTCGCTTCCGGTGGACGGGCCTGGGCGCAGAGACCGCGCCGCTGACCGTCGGCTTCGTCGACCTGGTCGGATTCACGTCGCTGTCGCTCCAGATCAGCCCGGCCGAGCTGTCGCAGCTGGTGGCGCGGTTTGAGGCGCTCGCCTTCGACACGGTCGCCACCCACGGCGCCCGCCTCGTGAAGACCATCGGCGACGAGGTGATGTTCGTCGTCGACGACCCCGGCGCCGGTGCGGAGATCGCGCTGACGCTCGCCGAGACCCACGCCACCGACGACACCCTCCCCGACGTCCGGGCCGGGCTCGCGCGCGGCGAAGTGACCCTGTTCGAGGGGGACTACTTCGGCGCGGTCGTGAACCTCGCCAGCCGGGTCGTGAGCGTGGCCCGCCGCGGCACGATCGTCGTCGACGACTCGGTGCGCCAGTCGTTGAACGGCGTCGACCGGTTCCGGCTGGTGGACATCGGCACCCGCCGGCTCAAGGACGTCGGCGCCCAGCGGCTGTGGGTCCTGCGCCGGGGGGAGCCGTCCCGGTGAACGACCTCATGGGCGTGGCCCTCGACGAGGCCCGGGCGGCACTGGAACACGACGACGTCCCGGTGGGAGCGGTGGTGGCGCGGCTGGACTCGGGCGAGATCGTGGCCCGCCGGCACAACGAACGCGAGCTCGCCGGTGACCCCACCGCCCACGCCGAGGTGCTCGCGCTCCGGGACGCGGCGCGCACGCTCGGCACGTGGCGGCTGGATGGGTGCGCGCTCGTGGTCACGATCGAGCCCTGCTCCATGTGCGCGGGCGCGGCGGTGGCGGCGCGCATCGGGCAGGTGGTGTTCGGCGCGCCCGATCCCAAGGCGGGCGCGTGCGGAAGCCTCTACAACCTCGCCGCCGACCCTCGCCTCAACCACGAGATGGAGGTCGTCGACGGTGTGCGCGCCGACGAGGCGGCGGTGCTCCTCGCCGACTTTTTCGAGACCCGGCGCACCTGATAGACACTCAGAGCCGACGACCAACAGGGGGACGCGATGCCCGGAATCGAGAGCAAGAGCCTCGACAAGCCCGACGAGACGCGCCCGCTGGTCGACGACAAGGGCAAGGTCGAAGTCGTCGAGCTCGGCGGCGTCACCGTGGGCCGCGCGGTCTTCGAGCCGGGATGGAAGTGGTCGGAGCACGTCAAGCCGATCGCCGGCACCGACAGCTGCGAGGCACCTCACCTCGGCTACATCATCTCCGGACGCATGAAGGTCGTCATGGACGACGGCACCGAGGGCGAGGTGGGCCCGGGCGACGCGTTCACCATCGCTCCCGGGCACGACGCCTGGACGGTCGGGGACAAGCCGTGCGTCGCGCTCGACTTCTCGGGGTTCCGCGACTACGCGAAACCGAGCTGACGCGTCGTCACAC
>JACDBD010000403.1 GCA_013695115.1 Actinomycetota bacterium
CCGCTCCACCCCAAGAACGACACGTTCCCCGGCGAGGTGCTCCTCGAGCTCGCCGCGGACGCCCTGGACCTGTCGGGCGCCTCGCGGGACGAGCCGGTGGAGTACGAGGGGATCCGCGAGCGGTACCCCCCGAGATGCAGTTCCGTGGCAAGGCCCAGCACCACAGGAGCCACTACGCGCTACGCGTTGTGGCGATGATCCGCGCCGGTGTCGTTCCGGACCTGCTCGATGAGGTCAACTGGTGACACACCAACGACCTGTGGGTCTGGTCCCGTTACGCGCTCATCATCTACGTGCGCATCGCCGCCGAGCGCACCGGCGAAGCCGTCATCGAGGTGTGCGAGCACCTCGCCGCCCGGCACGGCCTCGATCTGGGCACCTCGAACTGACGCACAGAACACGCACCTCGTTGCGCACCGAATGTCCCACCGGAGCGAGGAGCCGACACCAGAACCGGCGTTCGGCGCCACTGAGCTTCCCCCGGTTGCCGGACGCGGTGCTCTGAACGGCCCGGGTTTGGTGGAGGGTCCGAGACTCGACCGAGCAGTTCGACGGAGCGGAGACCATCCCGCGCCGAGGTAGGGGAGCGTGGGTGCTAGCGACCCGTCGTCACCGGTGACCCGGGCGGTATGGGACGGACCTCACCACCACCCACCTGACCAGCCAAGACAGTGGCGCGGGTGTCGGTCGTGCTGTTGTGGGTTTCTGAGACACACACCGGGCTGTAACGCGACCCCGGCCGGCGTCACTCGAGCCCGGCGTGGTGGCATTCGTCGATGTCGACCTGAATACCCGGAACTGCGGAGCAGCCGCGGCGGTAGACGCGCGCTGCTTCGACAGCACACCAGCGCGTCCGGAGAGCCCGGGGGCGCTCAGTCACACTCGCCGTGGCGAACGGCTCCATGAGACGCTGCCTTCGGCGCCGGCTGCATGCATTGGCAGTGCGTGGACCAGCTCGCCCCGCTCGCCGAGCAAGCGCAGCGTCAGCGTCGCGTCATCTTTCTCCATCCAGGGGATAAGGGCGACAAAGTATCCACCGAGACCTATGTGCGTTCGTGGAGTGCGGGCGACGTGCTCATTGACGGTGGGATGCTCGCGGGCATCCGAGGCCTCGCGGACGGGCTCGATACCGAGGCGTAGCGGCGGGCGAGTCATTGCCAGCATTCCGGCACCGCGACCGCATACGCGCGGATCAGAAGTCCGGGGGTTCGACTTGCAAGCTTGCTTGCGCTGTCGTGCCCTGGTCGCCCTTGGCGATGACGGTGTAGATCCCTTCCGGGGCGCCTAGGTCAGGGGTGTAGGTCGTCATCACCGTCCCATCGGACGACGCGGTGTGGGGCGAACCGGTGAACGTTCCCGTCGGCGAGTTGACCTCGAAGGTCACGCTCTCCGCCGGCTTCGCGCCGGTGAGCGTCAATTCGACGCTGTCACCAGCCGTCGTCCTCGCCGGTCGGATCACGAGCTGTAGCGGCGGTGCCGGTGGGATGACGAGGGTCGCTCCCTCCGTGAGCTGATCCGGATTCGTGAGTTGGTTCGCGGCGACGATGGCAGCGGGCAAGACGCCGAACTGTTCAGCGATGCTGGTCAACGTGTCTCCGCGCCGCACCACGTAGTTGATGGGCGCACCAGTGGTCGGGGGCGGCTGTGTCGAAGGCGCGGCTACCGTGGACTGCGGTCCCTGACCGGCTCGGTCTCCGTCAGAACTTCCATTGAGTTGGATCAGCGCAATCACCGCGCCGACCGCGACGGCAACGAGTACGCCGATGGCGATCGCGGTCTTCTTCCCACTCGACATTCGTCAGGACCGACCGTTTGGGCGGTTGGGGCGTTTCGCTGACCATACGGCGCGAGGGCGCGGACCGGTCGGCGCGTCGTGCAGGGGACCACGATCCTGGAGCGCGCGGAAGGGCCATCTCGCGTGTTTCGCCTCAAACGCTGAGGCGACAAGCAGGATGGCGTCGACCGAGCGATCGATCAACGGGGGTGTTGGCGGCGGCGAAGACTACGGGGGGGGCAGCGAGGACGGAGTGACCCGACGTGAACCGGCCGCTGTTCGCTCGGATCCAGGCTCGGGCTGCCGCCATCGAGGAGCGCAAAAGGCGGCGCCGAACAGCGCCGGCGTCTGCTGTCCGGGCTCGCCGGGCGAGTGCTCGAGGTGGGGGCCGGATCCGGCGTGAGCTTCGCCTACTACCCGCAGTCGGTGACGGAGCTACTGGCGGTCGAACCGGAGCCGAATCTGCGCGTCCTCGCGCTCGAAGCGGCGCACGGCTCAGACGGGGCAATGCTCATGGGGCCCCCCATGCGCTACCGCCGCTGCTCGGGTCGAGCTGGGGCAATGATCGTCGCGGCCAGCGCTGGTCCCCGCTCGCCGAGCACCTGGCATCGGTCTTGACCGAACCGCAGCCATAACAATCCGGTCCATGGCATCGGACACCAAGGTTTCCCCGATGGCCTGGTGTTCCCGGCCGTCGAGGGAGGTCCGATGCGCCGTTCCAACTTCGGCCGGCGCGCCTGGCAGCCGGCGAGGCGAGCGGTCGGCCTCGATGGGGCACACCGCGGTCGCGCTCGCCATCGAACCCGGTGCGCACCCCAGAGCGCTCATGGAACGCCTGGGCCACTCATCGATCAACGTCACCCTCGACCGCTACGGGCACCTGTTCCCCGGCCAGGACGAAGCGATCGCCGATCAGTGAACGGGCCGTCACGCTGTCGGTACTGACCAGGAAGTACCTTCGCACGAGATCGTCAGTTCTCTCGCCTCGCTACGTCGCGGGAGATAGATGCTTTCACCTCGTATCGTTTCACCGGGTGCCACGCTCAGGTTGGAAGCGACCAACGTGTAGAAGGTGCCTACGTCGTCGTTCAATGCGATCACCGGGTTCGCGGCTTCCGGGTCGCTCGGCGACCCTGGCCGCCAGCCGGCCCGCTTCGGGATCGTCCACCGAACTACCACTGCATCGTCGTAGAACTCCACCGAACTGATTCCCAAGCCGCTTGGGGACCTTCGGTCGACGTCGGGACCGAGTGTGACCACCCTCTGAAGATTGGCGAGGCGAAGGCCACGGCTGGCGTCAACGATCCGCTCGAAGTCCTGTGCCGTGGCCGCTCCCGCCGGCAAGGTCTCCGCCGTATTTGCCGTCTCCCTCAACTGCGTCGCGATCTTGGTGGGACGAGCGGCGACGTCCCTGTTGCAGAGGCGGGCGAAGCCGCTGAGCCAGCTCCGGGCCTCTTCCGAGCTGATGAGGTCAGCGGCCGCCATGGCATCGATCGCGCCAACGCCGACGAGCCAAAACTCGTCCAGTTGCTCGATCAGATCGCGGGACCGCAACGAGGCGGCGCCGTCGACAAGGCGCTGCAGATACGCTGCGCCTTGTCGATTAGCCGCGTCCATGGTCAAGAGCTGAGGATCGATGTGGGCACGATCCAGCCACCGGCCGACGACATTCGGGGCCTCCTCGAACTCGCATCGAAGATAGACCGAGCCCCGGATCGGAACACACTGGCACTCGGCCCCTCAGTTCACAACGATTCGATAGACAACCGCTACGCCGTCACCCGGACCGTGCCATGGCAGAAGAGAGTCGCCGTTCCCAACCCCGAGCACCACGATCCACCAAACGCCCAGATGTGGCCTGGTGGGGCAACCAAGAACCAGGTTCCATCCACCGTGTGAGTGGTGCCGACCACCACGGGAAAGAACGACCCGTTACTCGAGGCACTCGCGCACCCACCGCATGAGCCGACGTTCCCCTGCGCTTCCTGGGTCCCTGGTACTGCGACTTTCGCTCTGACG
>JACDBD010000415.1 GCA_013695115.1 Actinomycetota bacterium
AGAGACACGAAGTCTGAGTGCACAAGGGTGTTGCGCGCCTTGCCGATGGAGAGAAACCGCTTGACCGCGTCGGAGAAGTCGGCATCGTCAGCAACACGTTGCGTGCACCGTTCAAAGGAAGTCTTCGGCCGGATCGTCAACGTCAGCTCAGTCGGGGGCCGGCTCACGTTCCCCGGCGGGGGGGCCTACCACGCGTCGAAGCACGCGATGGAGGCGCTCAGCGACGCCCTCCGCCACGAGGTCCGGGGGTTCGGGGTGCGCGTCGTCGTCGTCGAGCCCGGTCTGATCCGCACCCGATTCGGTGACACCGCCACCGCCACCATCGCCGAAGAAGCCGAAGCCGCGGGACCGTACGCGGCGTTCGACGCCGCCCTCGCCCGCCGGGTGACCGACGCCTACGAGCGCCCGAGCCGGCTCACCAGCGTCGACCCCGAAGCCGTCGCCCGGGTGATCGAACGGGCCATCAGCCGAACCCGGCCCCGGCCCCGCTACGTCGTCACCGGCGCGGCACGGATGCTTCTCGCCATCCGGGCGCTGCTCCCCGACGCGGCGTGGGATGCGTTCCTGCGCACCCAATTCCCCACCCCGCGTCCCGAGGCGTAGCCGCGACGGCGACCGATCGGGCCCGGTCAGCCGAGCCCGAGCCGGCGGGCCGCCTCGATTGCCCGCGTCCGCACCTCCTCCTGGCCGTCGACGACACCGCCGCGCATGAGGGCTGTCCCCGCCACGACCGTTGTATCCACCACCCCGCCCGCCGCCGCGTAGACGAGGTCGGCGGTGAAGTCGCCCACGCTGAGCTCGGGGACGTCGGTGCGCACGAGCAGAAAGTCGGCCGGCTCGCCCACCGCCAACGTCCCCGCGCCCAGCAGCGGTGCCCGCCGACCGGTGACGACCGCCCACGCCTCCGCCGCCGGGACCGCCGCCGGGTCGCGCGCTTCGTGCTTCTGGAGCAGGGCGAACAACTTCACGTCCTGGAGGAGATCGAGCGAGTTGTTCGAGGCGGCGCCGTCGGTGCCGAGCCCCACCGGGATGCCACGCTCTCGCGCCGCGCCGTAGCGGAACACACCGCCCGCCACGAGCTTGAGGTTCGAGACCGGGTTGGTAACCACGGTCGCCCCCCGCTCGCCGACCAGGTCGAGCTCGTCGTCGTCGAGCCAGACCCCGTGCGCCAGGAGCGTGCGCGGTCCGAGGAGGCCGAGCCGATCGAGGTACACGGCCGGCCGGACACCGTGCTCGGCGACGCAGCGCTCGACCTCGTCGAGGGTCTCCGAGAGATGGATTTGGACGGGCAGCCCGTGCGTCGCGGCTTGGTCCGCGATCCACGCCAGCGAGGGCTCGCTCACCGTGTAGATGGCGTGCGGCGCCAGCGCGGGCGAGACCCGCGCGCCGCGACCAGTCAGCTCGTCGAGGCTGCGGCGGACCGCGTCGCGGAGGTCGCCGGAGCGACCGGGGTCGAGCCCGTCGACCAGCGGCGCGCCCACCGTCGCACGCAGCCCGGCGTCCTCCACCGCGCGGGCGATGGCTCCCGGCTGCCAGTACATGTCCCAGAAGCGCACGGTCCCCGTGCGGATCATCTCGATGCACGCGAGCCGCGTCCCCCAGTACACGTCGTCGGCCGCGAGCCGGGCCTCCACGGGCCAGATCCGCTGCTCGAGCCACTGCATCAACGGGAGGTCGTCGGCATGCCCCCGAAAGAGCGTCATCGCCGCGTGCGTATGGCCGTTCACGAGGCCGGGGGCGATCGCGGTGCCGCGGCCGTCCATGATCTCGTCGCCGGGCTGTGCTTCGACGCCAGTGCCGAGCTCGGCGATACGACCGTCCTCGACCCGCAGGCCGACACGTTCGCCTTCGTGCGTCGCCCCGGTGACCGCCAGGCTCACCGCGCCGCCTCGGCCAATGCGGGCACCACCCCGGACAGCGCGTGCAGCAACCGGCCCTGATTGGCGGCCTTGCCGGCTTCGAACTCCTCGATGGTCAGCGGCGCGTCGCCGACGCCGTTCGCGAGATTGTCGACCACACACACCGCGGCATACGGCACACCCAGCTCGCCGGCGAGAACGCACTCCGATGCGACCGTCATCCCGACGACGTCCGCGTGCGCGGCAAGCAACCGGATCTCGGCCGGGGTCTCGAACCGCGGCCCGATCGTCTGCCAGTACACGCCGCCGTCGCGAAGCTCAGCCCCACCGTGGATCGCCCACACGTCGAGCACCTCGCGCCGCCACGCCTCATCGAAGCCCGGGACGCGGTGCCCGGGGTCGGAGTCGCTGTAGGAGAGGCCGAGGTGGAGCGCGATGAAGTCGTCCGGGGCGAGCATCGTGCCGACGCCGAGATCGGTTCGCAGGCCCCCGACGGAGCTGAGCGCGAGCACGCGGTCGCAACCGAGCTCGACCAGCGCCCGGAGGTTGGCCCGGTGGTCGACCGCGTGGGCGGCCGTGTAGCGATCGCGGCCGTGCCGCTGGAGCACGAGGTGGTCGCCGGCGTCGAGGACCGCGACCGGGCCGCCGGGCACGTCGACGTCGAGTCGCGGTGCGTCCACGCCGAACGCACTTCCGAGGATGCTGTGGCCGCCGACGACCGCGAGCTGGCCCATCGCCGGAGACTACGCAAGCGACGCAAACGCCGAGATCAACGCGTCGCGGTCAGCCGCCCGGGTCTCAACGTCACGAACGGGGGGCAGGTCCGAGGCCCCCTTGTCGCTCGCGCTTGAGCGCGGCAACTTCGTGGAGCGCCGAGGCGAACCGCGTGCCGGACGCGAGCCGTGCCACGGCGACGGCATCGTCGAAGTCGTCGACGTCGCGAAGGCGAGGCACGAGCGCAGTCGTCAGGCCGAGGTCGCGCAGCCGGGCCAGCTGAGCCTCGCCCGCGCGCGGCGAGCTCATGGGAACGCCCTCGAAGACCCCGGGATCAGGCCGGCGCAGTCCGATGATCCAGTAGCCCCCGTCGTCGGTTAGGCCGAGGACCGCGTCGGTGCCCGGGCGGTCGAGCGTCCGGGCGGCGCCGGCCAACAGCGCCGGCGTGACCTGGGGCGTGTCCATCGCGAGCATGATCGCCGGCCCGCCGACGGCGTCGAACGCGGCTCCCAGGCGCTGGCCCAGGGCCCCGTCGCGCTGGGCCACGATGTCGAAGCCGGAC
>JACDBD010000316.1 GCA_013695115.1 Actinomycetota bacterium
GCGAGCGCCAGCCGCTCCTCCTCTGTGGTGTGCTCGTCGAGGTCTTCGGCCCCCGCCTCGGCCAACTGGCGCGCCGCCACCCGCTCGACGTACCGCTCGGGCGCCCGCACGTTCCACCACCGGCGCCCGGCTCCGTGCCCGTGGGCCGCGCACCCGATCCCGACGTAGTCGTCCTGGTCCCAGTAGAGAAAGTTGTGGCGGCACTCGAACCCCGGCCGGGCCCAGTTCGAGACCTCGTACCAGTCCAGCCCGGCCCCGGCGAGCACGCCGTCGGCGGCGTCGTACTTGTCGGCCTGGTCGTCGTCGTCGGGCGCAGGCGCGGCGCCGCTCGCGACCCGCCGGCCGAGTGAGGTCGCGGGCTCGACCGTGAGCGCGTAGGCGCTGATGTGCGGGGGCTCGAGGGCGAGGACGCCTTCGAGGGTGGCGCGCCAGTCGGCGAGGCTCTCGCCCGGGGTTCCGTAGATGAGATCGAGGTTGAACTGCTCGAACGCCGCCGCCCGCGCCCATTCGATCGCCCGGGCGACGTTGGCGGTGTCGTGGGTGCGGCCCAACGCCGCGAGCACGTGCGGCCGCAGCGACTGCACCCCGAACGACAACCGGTTCACGCCGGCGGCGCGGTAGGCGGCCAGCTTGGGCGGATCGACGGAGTCGGGGTTGCACTCGACCGTGACCTCGGCGTCGTCGACGCGGGGCACCGCGTCGAGGATGCGCACCAGCCGATCGGGCGGTAGCAGGCTCGGGGTGCCGCCACCGAAGAACACGCTCGTCGCCGACGCCATTCCGTCGGCGGTGCGCCGCGAGAGATCGGTGACGCAGGCATCGACGTACTCGTCGATCAGGTGGTCGCGGTCGGTCCAGGTCGCGAAGTCGCAGTAGTCGCAGCGGGTCGCGCAGAAGGGGATGTGGACGTAGACGCCGAATGGCACCGCACCAGTCTCGCACTACCGTTCAGGCGTGGACTTCGACCTGCCGCCCGAAGCCGAGACGTACCGAGAAGAGGTGCGGGCGTTCCTCTCCGACCACGCCCCCGGCGGGCGGTACCCGCCCGACTGGAACCGCCGGTTGGCTGAGCACGGTTACGTGGCACCCCATTGGCCGAAGCCGTGGGGACTCGACGCGTCACCGGTGCAGCAGCTCGTCATCGACCAGGAGCTGCGCGCCGCGGCCGTGCCGCGCCCGCTCAACCCCATCGGCATCGGTTGGGCGGGCCCGACCCTGCTGGTCGCGGGCACGCAGGAGCAGCACGAGCGCTACCTCCCGGGCATCCTCGACGGCTCGGAGTTGTGGTGCCAGCTGTTCAGCGAGCCCGGCGCCGGCAGCGACCTCGCGTCGCTCACGACCCGGGCGACGCGTGACGGCGACGAGTGGGTGGTGAACGGACAGAAGATCTGGACCACGTTCGCCCATGCCGCGGTCTACGGAATCCTCCTGGCCCGCACGGAGCCGGATGCAGCCGACGACCACACGGAGGCGGAGCGGAGCCCTGGCCGGACGGCCGGGAGGGCGGAGCGGAGCCGACCCAGACAGAAGGGCATCTCGTACTTCGTGCTCGACATGCGCTCACCCGGGGTGACCGCCCGGCCGATCAAGCAGATGGACGGGCAGGCTTCGTTCAACGAGGTGTTCCTCGATGACGTCCGCGTGCCGGCGGGGAACCTCGTCGGCGACGAGAACGACGGCTGGCGGCTGGCGAAGGTCACGTTGGGCAACGAGCGGGTGTCGCTCTCGGGTGAGGGCGCGCTCTGGGGCATCGGGCCGACCGCCAACGACCTGCTCGACGTGGTCCGGGCCCACGGGGGCACCGACGACCCGCGCGTCCGCCAGCGACTCGCCGGGCTCTACACCGAGTCGGAGATCCTGCGGCTCATCCGGCTGCGCACGGTGTCGGCCAAGATGAAGGGCCTGGAGCCGGGACCGGAGGCGTCGGTGCGCAAGGCGCTCGCCGACGAGCACGGCCAGCACGTGATGGCGGCGGCGGTCGGCCTCGCGGGCACGGCGGGGATGCTCATGGACCGGGGGCCGTTCGACAGCGACGACGGGATGTGGGCCGCGGGTTACCTGTACTCGCGCGCGCTGACCGTCGGCGGCGGCACCTCGGAGGTCCAGCGCAACATCATCGGCGAGCGCGTGTTGGGCCTGCCCCGCGACCCGTCGCCGTCATGACGTCAGCGCGGCCCTGACCCCGGCGACGAGCTCGGGCAGCAGCGCCTCGTACTTCCCCTTCATCCCGACCTTGGCGCCGAAGCCCACGGCGTCGGACGTTCTCCGCTCGCTTCGCTCGCTCCGACGCCGCGCGCGAACTAGTCCTCGAGACGTAAAGCTGCCACGAATGCATCCTGGGGCACTTCGACCCGGCCGATCTGCTTCATCCGCTTCTTGCCTTCCTTCTGGCGCTCGAGCAGTTTGCGCTTGCGGGTGACGTCGCCGCCGTAGCACTTGGCGATGACGTCCTTGCGCTTCGCCTTGACCGTCTCGCGGGCAATGATCCGGCCGCCGATGGCGGCCTGGATCGGCACGTCGAACAGTTGGCGGGGGATGAGCTCGCGCAGCTTCACCGTCATCTTGCGCCCGTACTCGTAGGCCCGCTCGCGATGGACGACCGCCGAGAACGCGTCGACCGGCACCGAGTTCAGCAGCACGTCGACCTTGGACAGCTCAGAGCGCCGGTAGCCGGCGGGCTCGTAGTCGAGGCTGGCGTAGCCGCGGGTCCGTGACTTCATCTGGTCGAAGAAGTCGAGCACGACCTCGGCCAGTGGGAGCTCGTAGATCAGCTCCACCCGCTCCTCCGAGATGTACTCCATCTTCTTCATCTCACCCCGGCGTGACTGCGTGAGCTCCATCAGGGTGCCGACGTACTCGGTGGGAGTGAGGATGGTGACGGTGACGAAGGGCTCCTCGATCGACTCGACCGTGTTGGGCGGAGGCATCGCCGACGGGTTGTCGACGACCTCGACCCCGCCGTCGACCAGGTTGGCGAGGTACTCGACGGTGGGCGCGGTGGCGACGAGCTCGAGGTCGTACTCACGTTCCAGGCGCTCGCGCACGATCTCCATGTGGAGGAGCCCGAGGAAGCCGCAGCGGAAGCCGAACCCGAGCGCGCCCGACGTCTCGGGCTCGTACGTGAACGACGAGTCGTTGAGCCGCAGCTTCTCGAGTGCCTCGCGCAGATCGGCGTAGGCGTCGCCCTCGACCGGGTAGAGGCCGCAGAACACCATCGGCTGGGGGTCGCGGTAGCCCGGCAACTCCTCGCCCGGGTTGCTCGCAGTCGTGACGGTCTCGCCGACCGGGGCCTGGCCGACGGCCTTGATCCCGGCGATGAGGTAGCCGACTTCGCCGGGGCCGAGGGATGCCACCGGCGTGGACGCGGGCAGGCGCACGCCGATCTCCTCGGCGTCGTGGGTGCCGTTGGCCTGGAGGTAGCGGAGCCGGGCGCCGGAGACGAGCGTCCCGTTGAACACCCGCACCGCGCTCACGACCCCGCGGTAGGCGTCGTAGTAGGAGTCGAAGATCAGCGCCTGGAGTGGCGCGTCGCCGTCGCCGGTGGGCGGCGGGATCCGGTTGACCACCGCGTCGAGCAGCTCGGCCACGCCCTCGCCGGTCTTGGCCGAGATGCGCAGGACGTCGCTCGCGGGGATCCCGAGCACCCGCTCGATCTCCCCCGCCACCCGGTCGGGGTCGGCCGCGGGAAGGTCGATCTTGTTGACCGCGGCGACGATCGCGAGGTCGTGCTCCACCGCGAGGTAGCAGTTGGCCAGGGTCTGGGCCTCGATGCCCTGCGACGCGTCGACGAGGAGCACGACGCCCTCGCACGCGGCCAGGCTGCGCGACACTTCGTAGGTGAAGTCGACGTGACCGGGGGTGTCGATCAGGTGCAGGGTGTGGTCCTTCCAGTTCAGCCGGACGTTCTGGGCCTTGATCGTGATCCCGCGCTCCCGCTCGAGCTCCATCGTGTCGAGGTACTGGGCCCGCATGTCGCGCGCGTCGACCGCGCCGCACAGCTCGAGGATGCGGTCGGCCAGCGTGGATTTTCCGTGGTCGATGTGGGCGATGACTGCCAGGGCGCGATGCCGCTCCAGTGGGGTCACCGCCACATTCTCCCTGCCTTTCCGCTCGGGCCGCTCGGGCCCGGCTCGGGCGGC
>JACDBD010000319.1 GCA_013695115.1 Actinomycetota bacterium
CCTGCGGCGCGGCCACTCGCCTTTAGGTCGCGTCCGTAGGGTCAGCGGTGATCCCGAGCTGGCGGAGGATCGTCGCCGAGTCGAAGTAGACCCGCTCGCACACGATGCGGTCGCCCGCGAAGAGGAACAGGGCCACCGTGCGACAGGTGAACGACCGTCCCGTGGGCGGGATGCCGAAGAGCGGGCCGCGGTGGGTGCCCAGCAGGTCGAACTCGGCGATCACCGCGTCGTCGGCGTGGTGGAGGGCGATGAGCTCGTTGCGCTGGTCGGGGAACGCCGCCCGCGACGCCCGGAAGTACTCCATGACCTCCTCGGGCCCGTCGTGCACCTGGGCCGTCGGGATGATCTCGTAGCGCGGGTGCGAGAACGTCGCCAGCGTGGCGTCGAAGTCGTGGCGGTTCTCCGACTCCATGTGCTCCCGCACGACCGCCTCGCGGGCGTCGCGTAGTGTCGTCTCCGCCTCGGGCACGGTCGGGACCCTAGGCCCGGGTGCGGGGAGAGAGCCATGGCCGACATGACCGCTCTGCTGGCCGAGGTCGTCGGATCCGAGCACGTGCTGACCGGCGAGGCCGCCGGCGAGGACTACACCCACGACGAAGCGCTGACCGCGACGCCGGAGGCGCCCGCGTTCGTGGTCCGGCCCGGGAACACGGCCGAGGTCGCGGCCACGCTGCGGGTCGCCGCCGAGCACCGCGTGCCCGTGACCGCCCGCGGCAGCGGCACCGGGCTGTCGGGCGCGGCGGTGCCCCGCGCCGGCGGGCTGGTCGTGTCGTTCGAGCGCATGAACGCCATCCGCGAGATCGACGACGAGAACCACGTCGCCGTCGTCGAGCCCGGCGTCACCCTCAGCCAGCTCGACGAGGCCACCGCCGCGAGCGGCCTGATGTACACGGTGTACCCGGGTGAGTACAGCGCCAGCCTCGGCGGCAACGTCGCGACCAACGCCGGCGGCATGCGGGCGGTGAAGTACGGCGTGACCCGGCACCAGGTGCTGGGGCTCGAGGCGGTGCTCGCCAATGGCGACGTGATCCGCACCGGCGGCAAGTTCGTGAAGGCGACCACCGGGTACGACCTCACCCAGCTCGTGATCGGATCCGAGGGGACCCTCGCGCTCGTGACCGAGGCGATCCTGAAGCTGCACCCGCGGCCCGGGCACCACGCCACCGTCCTCGCGCCGTTCCCCGCGCTCGACGACGTGACCGGCGCGGTGCCCCGCATCGTCGCCAGCGGCATCGGCACGTTGATCCTCGAGTACATCGACAGCCTCACGATGGCCGCGATCACCGGCCACGTGGGCCTGGACCTCGGGATCCCCGAGGACGTGAAGGAGAAGTCACAGGCGTACCTGCTCGTGATGATGGAGAGCCCCCACGAGGCTCGGCTGGACGAGGACGTCCAGACGCTCGCCGAGCAGCTGTTCGAGCTGGGCGCGGTCGACGTGTACGTGTTGCCGCCCCAGTCGGGCGCGCAGCTGGTCGAGGCGCGGGAGAAGGCGTTCTGGGTGGCGAAGGCCAACAACGCCGACGACATCGTCGACGTGGTCGTGCCCCGGGCCGCCATCCCCGAGTTCCTGGCCAAGGTGTCGGAGCTGGCGCAGACGCACGACTCGTTCATCGCCGGCTGCGGCCACGCCGGCGACGGCAACGTCCACCTTTCCGTCTTCCAGCGCGATCCCGAGCAGCGCTACAAGGTGATGCGGGGGCTGTTCGAGACGGGCATGGCGCTGGGCGGCGCGATCTCGGGCGAGCACGGCATCGGGTTGGAGAAGAAGAAGTACTTCATGGAGCTGGAAGACCCGGTGAAACTCGAGCTCATGCGCCGCATCAAGGCCGCGTTCGACCCCAACAACATCCTCAACCCTGGCACGATGTTTGACTGAGTCGGAAGCGATGCAATCGCGCGCGGCGACGGAGCGACCGGAGGGAGCGGAGTCGCTCGCCAGCGAGCGAGCGAGGAAAGAAGGCCGCATGAACGGTGCGCAGGCGTTGATCCGCACGCTGGTCGACTGTCGGGTCGACGTGTGCTTCACCAACCCCGGAACGTCGGAGATGCACTTCGTCGCCGCGCTCGACTCCGTCCCCGAGATGCGCGCCTCGCTCGGGCTGTTCGAGGGCGTCGTCACCGGCGCCGCCGACGGCTATGGCCGCATGGCCGAACGGCCCGCGGCCACGCTGCTGCACCTGGGACCGGGCCTGGGGAACGGCCTCGCCAATCTGCACAACGCCCGCCGGGCGCGGACGCCGGTGGTGAACATCGTCGGCGACCACGCCCTCCCGCACAAGCAACACGACGCGCCGCTCGAGTCCGACATCGAGAGCGTCGCCAGCAACGTGTCGGGGTGGATCCGCACGTCGCAGTCCGCCGCCGCGGTCGCCGGCGACGCGGCCGAGTCGGTGGCGGCGGCGATGGGGCCCCCCGGCCAGGTGGCGACCCTGATCCTGCCGGCCGACGTTTCGTGGACCGACGGGGCCGAGCCGGCGGCGCCCCGACCCGCGCCGGCACGGGGGGTGGTGTCCGCGGACGTCGTCGATCGAGTCGCGAAGGCACTGGTCTCCGGGGAGCCGAGCGTGCTGCTCGTGGGTGGGAGCGCGATGCGCGCCCGGGGCCTGGAGGCGGCGAGCCGGGTCGCCAACACCACCGGCGCCAAGCTGCTGGGCGAGACGTTCCCGGCCCGGCTCGAGCGGGGCGCGGGCCTCCCGCCGATCGAGCGGCTGGGCTACCTGGCGGAGTTCACGGTGGCCCAGCTCGAGGGCGCCCGCCATCTCGTGCTGGTCGACACGAAGGCGCCGGTGTCGTTCTTCGCCTATCCCGAGAAGCCGAGCTACCTCGTCCCCGACGGCTGCGAAGTGCACGTGCTGGCGTGCGACGCCGACGACGCGGTGACCGCGCTCGAAGGACTCGCCGACGTGGTCGGCGCGAGCGCCGAGGCGGTGACCCGTCAGCCGACGGATCGGCCCGACCGTCCCACCGGCGACCTCAACGGCGAGACGGTCGCGGCCGCGCTCGGCGCGCTGCTGCCCGAGGGGGCGATCGTCTCCGACGAGGCCAACACCCAGGGCCTGTGGGCTTCGCCCGCCACCGCCGGCGCGCCGCCCCACGACTGGCTGACGCTGACTGGTGGAGCGATCGGGCAAGGGCTGCCCGTCGCCACCGGCGCCGCGGTCGCGTGCCCCGACCGCAAGGTCGTCTCGTTGGAGGCGGACGGCAGCGCCATGTACACGTTCCAATCACTCTGGACCCAGGCGCGCGAGGGACTCGACGTCACCACCGTCGTGTTCAACAACCGGTCGTACGCGATCCTCAACCTCGAGCTCAGCCGGGTCGGCGCCGACTCGTCGGGGCCCAAGGCGCGCGAGATGCTCGACCTGTCCCGTCCCGACCTCGACTTCGTCTCGCTCGCGCAGGGCATGGGCGTCCCCGCCGCCCGGGCCAATACCGCCGAGGAGTTCGTCTCCGCCTTGGATCGGGCCATGGCGGCGGAAGGTCCCCAGTTGGTCGAGGCGGTGCTTCCGGCCCGGATGTGACCGGCGCTTCCTCCACGAGGTGAGCTAACGGCGTTCGACCCGTTTGAGCCCGGCGCCCTCGTGCCAGCTCTCGATCACGAGGTGGTCGGGCGGATCGCCTCCCAGCGTGATGCGCACGAGCTCGGTGACGTCGACGCGAAAGAGATGGAACGGGTCCGGGGGCTCGCCCCCGGACATCCGGGCCTGCTTCGTCGCCGGGTCGGTCACCTCGATGGCCCGGCCGGCGACCTTGGCGTCGCCCTCCGCCATCTCCGCGTCGAGCATGGGGCTGTGCAGGGCGAGGCGCGGGTCGCGCCGGAGGTCCAGGGCTTTGAGCGATTGGTCCATCATTCCCAGCCACAGCTCGCCGTCGCGGAACGACACCTCGGTTCCGCTGATGCGGGGGGAGCCGTCCTGCCGCAACGTCGCCAACGCCTTGTGCTTGTGGGCGTCGAAGCGCTGACGGACCGCAGCCGCCAGTTCGGGCGCGGCCAAGGTCACCTCGTCCCAGGTCGCCATGGCGGGCATCTTCGCGCCCCTCTGACGACGGGACGCCAGGGCCGACTACGACGAGAAGTCGGGGACCGCACCGCGGGCGGTGGTCGCACGACCCTTCGGCTCCTCCCAGTCCTCCTGCCGGCCGAGCGCGGTCAGATCGAGGAAGTAGTACGAGCCGCCGGTCATCTCCGCGCCGCGGGCGTAGTTGGAGTAGGTGTGGAAGACGGTGTCGCCGTCGCGCAGGAAGCAGCTCAGGCCCGGCTCCTCGATCGGCTGCTCGCCCTCGAGGTACCCCGACGTGCCTGCCTCCTCGTGTTCGGCCGGGGTCCGGTAGTTGTACTCGATCGGGGCGACGGACTCGTCCATGGTGACGTGGAAGTCGTAGTTGAAGTCGCCGCCATACGAGGAGTACCAGGGAAAGGTCCAGCCCTGGCGCGCCTTGTACGCCTCGATCTTGGCCAGCGGCGCACGGGACACATAGACGAACGACGTATCACGCGCGTGCAGATGCTCGAGGAGGCCGTCTGACATCTCGTCAGCGCCGGCCGAACAGCTCGGGCAGCCGTCTTCCCAGGTCGGGTTGAACATGAAGTGGCCGACCATGAGCTGGCGGCGTCCGTCGAACAGGTCGAGCAGGCTGGCCTTGCCGTCCGGGCCCTCGAAGACGTAGTCCTTCTCGACCTTCACCATCGGGAGCTCACGCCGCTTGGTGTTCAACGCGTCACGCGCCCGGGTCATCGCCTTCTCCTCGGCGAGCAGCTCGATGCGGGCGGCCCGCCACTCCTCTCGTGACACGACCTTGGGCAGACTCATGTGCTCTCCTCTCGTCCGGGCGCTTCTTGGTAGACCGCGCGGCGCAGCCGAACTCATCGGTCGGCGATGAGTTTGGGCCCTCCGACCGGTCTTTCGCTCAAATGGGGAAGGACCCGATCGTGCTGGGCATCGGCGGGCCGATCGCTCGCGGCGACGGCCCGGGACTCTGCGAGCGCGTCCGCATGCTGTTGGAGCGCAGCGACGCTGATCCCGTCGTCTGCGACGTGGGTGCACTCACCTGCCCCGATGCCGTCACGGTGGATGCCCTGGCCCGGTTGCAACTCACCGCCCGGCGGCTCGGGCGCTCGATCGGGCTCCGCCACGCCTCGCCCGAGCTCGTGGAGCTGCTCGAGCTGACGGGCCTCGGCGACGTCGTGCCGCGCTGCGTCCGCCTACTCGGGCCGCAGGGGCAGGCCGAAGAGCGGAAACAGCCGGGCGGTGTCGAGGAAGAAGGTCATCCGGGCGATCCGATCGCCTGAGGGCTCGATGACCTGGAGGGCCCACGGCTCGTGGCTCCCTCCCGGACCGCTCGGCTTGTACTGCCCGAACGCCGGCAGGCCGTTCGCCACCGTCGGGATCAGACGCGACCCGCGGCAACCGATGCCCGGGCCCAGCCACCACTTCCGGATGTCGAGCGTGCCCCGCAACCACAGCTCGTAGGGCGGCATCGACTGCTCGACGTCCTCGTGCAGCAGCGCGACGATCGAGTCGAGGTCGTAGCGCTCGAACGCGTCGACGTAGCGCGCCAGCAACGCCCGCTGGGCGTCGTCCTCCGGCTCGGCCGCCTCCTCGTCGGTGACGCCGCTGTCGGCCAGCGTCGCCCGGGCGCGTTGGAGCGCGCTGTTGACCGACGCGACCGTGGTGTCGAGCAGCTCCGCCACCTCCTCGGCCTTCCAGCGCAGGACCTCCCGCAGGATCAGCACCGCCCGCTGGCGGGCCGGGAGGTGCTGGAGCGCGGTGACGAACGCCAACCGGACCGTCTCGCGCGCCACCGCGAGATCGGCCGGGTCGCTCTCCGCGGCCATGACGCGCCCATCGGGGATCGGCTCGATCCACGTCACCTCGGCGAGCGGCGGGCCCAGGGCCGATTCCGCCGACGACGCCGGCCCGAGATCCATGGGCATGGCGCGCCGCTGCCTCCCGTTCAGCAGGTCGAAGCACACGTTGGTGGCGATGCGATAGAGCCACGACCGCAGCGAGGACCGGCCCTCGAACCGATCGAAGCCCCGCCACGCCCGCACCAGCGTCTCCTGGACGGCGTCCTCCGCCTCGAACGCGCCGCCCAGCATCCGGTAGCAGTACCCGGTCAGCTCCACCCGGTGCTGCTCCAGCTGGACGTCCAGCTCACCGGTTGCTGCGAGATCAGTCATGCCGGCCTCTCCTGTCGGTGGGGGGATCAACGACCGGACCCTGCCCGAGGGCCCATCGTAGGCGGCCCCTCGAGACCGATTTCTGGGCTCGAACCCGTCGATCTGCGCTTCGCGGATTCGTCGGAAGGGCGACCGATGAGTTCTTGCCGGCCACGCGGTCATCACCCCGGAACGCCGAAGATCCGATCGAGAGGACCCCGATGCCCATCGAGCCCTTCCGAAACCCAACCCTCGCCATCGAGGCATCCGGCCTGGTCAAGGCGTTCGGCGAGGTCCGGGCGGTCGACGGCGTCGACCTCGCCGTGCCCGCCGGCGGCGTGTACGGCTTCCTGGGCCCCAACGGCGCCGGCAAGACCACCGCCATCCGCACGCTGGCGACGCTGCTCCGTCCCGACGGCGGCGAGGCGCGGGTGTTCGGCCACGACATCGTGCGCGAACCGGACGCCGTCCGCAGCCGGGTGAGCCTGACCGGCCAGTTCGCGTCGGTCGACGAGGAGCTCACCGGAGCCGAGAACCTCGTCCTGCTGGGCCGGCTGCTCGGCTTCTCGCGGGGGCAGGCGCGGGAGCGGGCGGGCGAGCTCCTCGACGCGTTCGGGCTGGCCGAGGCGGGCGATCGCCTGGTGAAGACCTACTCGGGCGGCATGCAGCGCCGCCTCGACATCGCCGCCAGCATCATCGCGACCCCCGAGCTGATCTTCCTCGACGAGCCGACCACCGGCCTCGACCCGCGCAGCCGCAACCAGGTGTGGGAGATCGTCCGGGCGCTCGTCGCCCAGGGCACCACCGTGTTGCTGACCACCCAGTACCTCGACGAGGCCGACCGGCTCGCCGATCGCATCGCGGTGATCGACCACGGCCGGATCATCGCCGAGGGCACGTCGCGTGAGCTCAAGGCGTCGGTCGGCTCCGGTGCGGTGCACGTTCGGCTGAACGACCCCGAGCAACGGCCCGAGGCCCAGCGGCTGCTCACGCAGGCGCTCGGCGTCCCGGTGCACCTCGAGTCCGACCCGGTGGCAGTGTCGGCGCGGGTCGGCGACGCCGCCGAGACGGTCGCCCACGCGCTGGCGGAGCTGGCGCGCGCCGGCGTTGCCGTCACCGACTTCTCCCTCGGTCAGCCCAGCCTGGACGAGGTGTTCCTGGCCCTCACCGGCCACCCGGCGGATGACACGAGTACCGCGGATTCCGTCGACGACAACGACGAGGAGGACGCAGCGTGACCACGACAACGATCGAGCCGACGATGGATGCCGTCCCCGAGGCGACGTTGCGCAGCGCGCTCTCGTCGCGCGCCCGACCAGTGCGCGCCAGTGCGTTGTCGGCGTCGCTGTCGTTCGGGTGGCGGGCGGCACTCAAGATCAAACACGTCCCGATGCAGCTCTTCGACGTGACCATGTTCCCGATCATGTTCGTGCTGCTCTACACCTACCTCTTCGGCGGCGCGCTCGCCGGCTCACCGAGCGAGTACCTCCAGGACCTCCTGCCCGGGGTGCTCGTCATGACCGTCGCGTGGATCACCATGTACACCGGCCAGGCGCTGAACACCGACATCTCCAAGGGCATCTTCGACCGCTTCCGGTCGCTTCCGATCTGGCGACCGGCGGTGCTGGTCGGGATGCTCCTCGCCGACGCGGCGCGCTACACGATGGCGTCGGTGGTGATCGTCACGGTGGGCGTCGCCCTGGGCTTCCGGCCCGACGGCGGGCCGGTCGGCGTCGTGCTCGCGGTTGCCCTGCTGCTCGTGTTCGCGTTCAGCCTGTCGTGGGTCTGGACCGCGGTCGGGTTGCTGGCACCGACACCCGAGGCCGTCCTGCAGATGGCCATGACGATCCTGTTCCCGTTGACCTTCGCCAGCAACGTGTTCGTCGACCCGAAGACCATGCCCGGCTGGGTGCAGGCGTTCGTCAACGTCAACCCCATCAGCCATCTGGCCACCGCGGCGCGCGGACTCATGCACGGAAACGCAGTCGCCGGCGACATCGCCTGGGTGCTGGCGTGGTGCGCGGCGCTCGTCGCCGTGTTCGCCCCGATCACCATGCGCCTGTACGCGAAGGAACGGTAGATGGCCCGGAACGAGCCCGTGGCCGAGCTCGACGCTCGGTTCAGCAGCGAGAACGCCACCCCGACGCCGTGGGCGGAGGCGCGCCGGCTCCTCGAGGACGCGGAGGTGTACTGGCTGTCGACGGTGCGTCTCGACGGGCGGCCGCACGTCACCACGCTGTTGTCGGTCTGGCGGGACGGCGCGTTGTACTTCTGCACCGGCCCGGGCGAGCAGAAGGCCCGGAACCTCGTGCGGAACCAGCACTGCATCCTCACGACCGGACGCAACACGCTCGACGAGGGCCTCGACCTCGTGGTCGAAGGCGACGCGGTGCGGGTGACCGATGAAACCCAGCTCCACGGGCTCGCCGATGCGTGGGGGGCGAAGTACGGCCCCGACTGGCGCTTCGAGGTCCGCGACGGCGCCTTCGTCCAGGGGGAGATCCCCGACGGGGCGCTGGTCTACGAGGTCGTGCCCACGACGGCGTTCGGCTTCGCCAAAGGCGACGAGTTCAGCCAGACCCGCTGGCGCTTCTGACGATGCGGGCGGACCGGGTATAGGAACCCGAGCAGCCCGAGAAAGCGAGCACACGTGAAGCTGACGATCGCGACGTTCCTGTCCCTGGACGGGGTGATGCAGGCGCCGGGCGGTCCCGACGAGGACCGCAGCGGCGGGTTCGAGCACGGCGGGTGGTCGTACCCCTACTCCGACGAGGACATGGGCCAGGCCGTCGACGGGTGGTTCGAGGCCGCGGACGCGTTCCTGCTGGGCCGGAAGACCTACGAGATCTTCGCCGCCCACTGGCCGCACGTCACCGACGAGGCCAACCAGGTCGCCACCAAGCTGAACCGCCTCCCCAAGTACGTCGCGTCGAGGACTCTGGACAAGGTCGAGTGGAACAACTCGACCCTGCTCGACGGCGACGCCGCCGACGCAGTCGCGAAGCTCAAGGGTGAGCGCGGCAACGAGCTCCAGGTCCACGGCAGCGGCAACCTCGCCCAGACGCTGATCAAGCACGGCCTCATCGACGAGTACCGGCTGTTCTCCTATCCGGTGGTCATCGGGAGCGGAAAGCGCCTCTTCGCCGACGGAGCCGTACCGGCGGCGCTGAAGCTCGTCGACACCAAGACGACGGGCAGCGGGATCGTGATCAGCACGTACCAGCCGGCAGGTGCTCTCGAGCACGGTTCGTTCGCGCTCGACGACCAGTAGGCGGAGGTGCCGTCATAATCGAGCGCCTCGAGGCCTTCATCGGCGAGTGGAGCATGGAGGCCGCGTTTCCCGACGCTCCGCCCGGGGACGTGCGCGGACGGGTCGTCTTCGAATGGATGCCGGGTGAGCAGTTCCTCGTCGAGCGATGGGAAGTCCCCCATCCCGACGCTCCCGACGGCATCGCGATCATCGGCGTCGACCAGAGTGGAGAGAACTACCTGCAGCACTACTTCGACTCGCGTGGCGTCGCTCGGGTCTACGAGATGAGCTTCCGCGATGGCGTGTGGGAGCTCTGGAGAACGTCGGCGGACTTCTCGCCCCTGGAGTTCTCCCAGCGATTCACCGGGACCTTCAGTGACGACCGCAAGACAATCGCCGGCCGGTGGGAGATCTGCCACGACGGCTCCCACTGGGAGCTCGACTTCGATCTGACCTATACGAAGGTCACGTAACTGGGAGGCAGGAAGGCCCCGAACCTTTCGGTCCGGGGCCTCTGACCTGCATGTCGTTGGTGGCGGGGGGAGGATTTGAACCTCCGACCTTCGGGTTATGAGACCGGGAACATACGTTCGCTGACGTTCGTGGAAGTGCGCTGACCTTCGCGTTCGAGTGCGCCCTGTTCGCTAGGCATCGCAGAGGTGCGCCCATGTTCGTCGCAGTAGGGGTGGCGGTAGG
>JACDBD010000028.1 GCA_013695115.1 Actinomycetota bacterium
GACGTGGACCGCGAGACCGGCCACGTCGCCGCCGACAAGCTCGCAGTCGCCGGTGTGGATCCCGGCGCGGATCTCGAGCCCGAGCCCGCGCATGGCATCGCGGATGGCGCGCGCACATTCGACGGCGCGGGTCGGGGAGTCGAACGTGGCGAGGAAGCCGTCACCGGTGGTCTTCACCTCCCGGCCCTTGTGAAGCTCGAGCTGGCGGCGAACGAGCGCATTGTGCTCGTCGAGGAGCTCGCGCCAGCGCGCGTCGCCCAGTTGGCGGGCCCGCTCGGTCGAGCCGACGACATCGGTGAAGAGAACGCTCAAGAGGCGCCGGTCGGTCGCTCGTTGTGCGGGGCGAGCCGTGCGCTCGAGGAGTAAGCCGCTCGATTGCGCGATGGCGACCGTCTGGCCGTCGGCGTCGGTGATCTCGCACTCCGAGATGACCAGGTTGCCTCTCCGATGCCGCACGATCGCATCCGCCACGAGCGGCCGGCCGTCGGGGATCACCGGTGCCGTGAAGCTCGTGGTGGAGTTGATGACCACGAAGCGTTCGTCGGCTCTGGCGATCGGGGGGATCGTCGTGATTCCCGCCACATCGCCGAGGACTCCGATGATCTCGGACGCGACCTCCCGGTACAGCCGGCAGAACCACTCCGTCGTCGGCAACGCAACTCTGACCCGGCCATCCGAACCCTCCAGCAACTGCATTCCGAGAAACTCGCCGATCGGAGGCAGACGGGTGGGCGGCTGGCCCGCACGCGGGACCTCCCTGGGAGGCATGGGGCGACGGGCCGGATCCGGGGTCGGGTAGACCGGGTCGTCCACCGGCTGGAGGGGACGCGAGAGCGGTGGTGGCGGCGGCTCCATGGGAGTGAGCACGACGGACCCGGTGCCATGGGCGACGGTGCGGCCGAGGGCATCCTCGATGAGCGTCTCCACCGTGGTAAAGCTCGACCCCGCGTGCAGGATGCGGCCTCGGGCAATCACCGCCTCGTGGTCGACGGTGCAGGGCCGCAGGTACCGCAGCGACAGGCTCACCGTCCGGACGTACGTACCCGGCGGGGCGCTCGTGAGCGCGGTGACCTCCACGTTGTATGCCGCCGTGGCCGTCAGATCCATGAACCCGTCGTTGATCTCGAACCACGGGCTGAGGGGTTGGCGCAGGACACTCGTGCCCGAGCTCGCCTGCGTGTTCATCGGAGCCAGCAGTCGGAACAGCGGCGTGCCCGCCACTTGTCCCCGCATGTAGGCACGAAGCATTTCGAGCCCGGACAGCGAGAAGAAGCTCGGCTCCGGAAGGGTTCCCCGGACGGGTTCGTTCAGCACGCTCGCTCCTACTGCTGCATGAACGCCGCCGCGCGTCGCGCCCCGACGCTTACTCCTCTATTGAGATCGCCTGTTTGGGACAGCGGCGGACGGCCTCCTCCATCTTGGGTCGCAGCGACTCGTCCGGCTCCTCCTGCAGGAGGTAGAGATTGTCGTCGTCGCGCACCTCGAAGATCTCGGGCGCGATGCCCATGCACACCGCGTTGCTCTCGCACAGGTCGTAGTCGACGACAACCTTCATCGCGGCGGCATCCTAGCGATGCTCACGCCGGGCCTCGCTTCTTGACGAGCTCGAGGGCCTCCTCGACCTGGCGGGCGGTGAACCGGTCGTCGAGCTCGTCGGCCCGCCGCTGGACCCACCGGTCGTTCTCGAGCGGCTCCTCGGCGCGGGCCCGCACCAGCCGGTCCTCCCGGTTGAGCCGGTCGAGCAGGCGCGCCGCAGGGGCCGATCGCAGCTCGGGTTGCTCCTCGAAGAGGAAGTCGAGCTGGCCCGCGAGCAAGGAGACCGTGCGATCGGCCATTCAGACCGCCTTCGATGACGCGGCCGGCGGGCGCACCGAGCGCAGGGGCGCGCCGTTCGTCCATGCCGCCGGGTCACCCGGACGCCACCGCCGTCCGCCACCCTCCTCGGCGATCCGGCGGCGCGCCATGGTCTCGGCCGCCCTGCCGGGGGGCACGCCCAGCTCGCGGGCGAGCGCGAACACCCGGG
>JACDBD010000076.1 GCA_013695115.1 Actinomycetota bacterium
GCGTGGCCGTAGTCGGAGTGACCGTCCACCCATACGACGTCGGCCTCGGTGTTGACCCGCTGGATCGCCTCGGCGATGTCGTCGGACTCCTGGAAGAAGCGGGTGACTTCGTCGATGCCGTCGATGAACACCCACGACCGCACCTTCGAGAACTGGCTCGCCATCGCGTACACGAACTGGAGCGTGAAGCGGGCGAAGCTCGCCACCGAGCCGGAGATGTCCGCCACCACCATGATCTCCGGCCGGGACGGCCGGGGATGGCGGAACTTCGGCTCCGCCGGCACGCCGCCGTAGCTGAGGGAGTGGCGCACCGTGGATCGGAAGTCGAGGTGGCCCCGGTTCTTCCGCTTCCGCCGCTGCGCCAGCCGCGCCGCCAGCGCCCGCGTCAGCGGGTAGATGGCGCGCTGGAGTGCCTGCATCTCCTCGCGGGAGGCGTGCATGAAGTCGACGTCCTCAGGCAACGGCTTGCGCAGCGTGCGGGCCATCGCCTCAACGCCGCGGTCCGCCACCAGGCGCCGGCGGATCTCGGCCTCGACCAGCTCGCGTAGCCGGCGGAGGCGTTCCTCGAACTCCTCGCGCTGGAGCCGCTCCTCGAGCGGGTCGCCTTCGACTGTGTCGCCCTGCTCCCGGGCCCGGCCCATCATGCGGGCCGCCATACCTTCGAGGTCGAGCTGCCGGAGCGTGCGGTACAGGTAGTACGTGCCGCCGACCGGGCGGCCCGGCTCCATGCCCGCGTACCGGCTGACAGCCATCCCGGCGAGGCGGCGCATCTCGTCCTCGTCCGTGTTCATGAGCGCGTTGAGCAGCATCTCCGCCAGCTCCTCGGCCGACATCTCGCCGCCCGCGCCCCCACCCTCCATCGCCTGCATCTCGGCCCAGGCGTCGCCGTCGCCGTCCTCGCCGTCGACGCCGGGTGCGTAGAGCGAGAAGTAGACGTCGAACACGGTCTCGAAGGCGCTCCAGTGGTGGTGGTGCTTGACCAGGGTGGCACCGAGCGCGGCCTTGAACGTGTCGCGATCGGCGATCTCGATGTGCTCGACCGCCCGCATGGCGTCGAGGTTCTCGGTCATCGACACCGGCAGGCCGGCGGCGCGCAACTCATGGACGAAGCCCTGGAGCACGTCGAGCATGCTTCCCGCGTCGGGCGGGCCTCCGCCCGCACCCCCGACCCCGTAACGCTCGATGGCGTCGATCACCTTCGCGGCATTGAAGGCCACGGCCTCAGACCCTCAGGAGGGGTTGGCGCCGGGGGCGGCGGTGGTCTCGAGCTCCTTGCGCGCCTTGGTGATGTCGGACTGGTACTTCAGGAGCACGTGCAACGTCTCCTGGATCACCTCGGGATCGATCTCGGTCTTGCCCAGGTAGATCAGCGTGCGGGCCCAGTCGATCGTCTCCGAGATCGACGGCGCCTTCTTCAGTTCGAGCTGGCGGATCGACCGCACGACCCGGGCGACCTGCTCGGCCAGTTCCTCGTCGATCTCCGGCACCCGCACCCGCACGATCTCCTTCTCGCGCTCGAGGTCGGGGTAGTCGACGTGGAGGTAGAGGCAGCGGCGCTTGAGAGCCTCCGACAGCTCACGGGTGTTGTTCGAGGTGAGGATCACGATCGGGCGTTGGGCGCCGACGATCGTTCCCAACTCGGGGATCGACACCTGGAAGTCGGAGAGCACCTCGAGCAGGAGCGCCTCGGTCTCGATCTCGACCCGGTCGACCTCGTCGATGAGCAGCACGATCGGCTCGTCGGCCCGGATGGCCTCGAGCAGCGGCCGGGTCAGCAGGAACGGCTCGGAGAAGATGTCGGCCTCGACGTCGGACCAGCTGTTCTCGTGCTCGCGGTCGGCCTGGATGCGGAGCAACTGCTTCTTGTAGTTCCACTCGTAGAGCGCCTTCGACTCGTCGAGGCCCTCGTAGCACTGCAGCCGGATCAGCCGCGCCCCGGTGGCCTCGGCGATGGCTTTGGCCAGCTCGGTCTTGCCGACGCCGGCAGGTCCCTCGACCATCACCGGCTTCTCGAGCCGGTCGGCGAGGTACACGACCCCGGCGATGTTGGCGTCGGCGAGGTAGTCGACCTTGCGCAGCCCGTCGACCACGTCCTCGACCGACGAGAAGCGCTCCGCCATCAGGAGACCGTCTGGCCGTCGCCGTGGACGACGTACTTGTAGGTGGTCAGCTCGCGCAGCCCCATCGGGCCGCGGGCGTGGAGCTTCTGGGTGGAGATGCCGATCTCGGCGCCGAACCCGAAGCGCTCGCCGTCGGTGAAGCGGGTCGACGCGTTCACGATCACGACCGCGGCGTCGACCTCGCGGGTGAACCGCTCCGACGCCTCGAGGTCGCGGGTGAGGATCGCCTCGGTGTGGCCGGTCCCGAACCGGTAGATGTGCTCGATGGCGGCGTCGAGGTCGGGGACGACCGCGATGCTCAGTTTGAGCGCGAGGAACTCGGACCCGAAGTCGTCGTCGGTCGCTTCTCCCATGGCGGGCCAGCGGCGCCGGGCACCCTCGTCGCCGAGGAGTTCCACGTCGCGGTCGGCGAGCTCCTTGCACACCCGGGGCAGGAACTCGTCGGCGACTCCCTCGTGCACGACGAGCGATTCCGCCGCGTTGCACACGCTCGTGCGCTGCGTCTTGGCGTTGAGGACGATCTCGAGCGCCTGGTCGAGGTCGGCGTGGGCGTCGACGTACACGTGGCAGTTACCGTCGCCGTCGATCACGACCGGGACCTTGGCGTTGTCGAGGATCGACGTGATGAGCGCGGGTCCGCCTCGGGGGATGAGGCAGTCGACGTACTCCGTGAGCTGCATCACCTCGACCGCGGTCTCGTGGGCCACGTCTTCGACCAGGATCACGCCGTCTTCGGGCAGGCCGACCTTGCCGAGCGCCTGGCGCAAAACGTCGGCGATGGCAACATTCGAGTGCAGGGCGGTGCTCGAGCCCCGCAGCAGCGCGGCGTTGCCCGACTTCAGGCACAGGCCGGCGGCGTCG
>JACDBD010000081.1 GCA_013695115.1 Actinomycetota bacterium
GGGCGCGGCCCGTCATCTCCCGCAGCGGGCGGATGTCGACGCCGGGCTGGTCCATCTCGATCGCGAAGTAGGTGATGCCCTTGTGCTTCGGTGCGTCGGGATCGGTGCGGACGATCAGCATCCCGAGGTCGGCGACCTGCGCGCCCGACGTCCACACCTTCTGGCCGTTGATGATCCACTCGTCGCCGTCGCGCTCGGCCTTGCACTGGAGGCTGGCAAGGTCGGAGCCGGCGCCGGGCTCGCTGAACAGCTGGCACCACCCTTCCTGGCCGTTGAGGATCGGCTTGAGGTAGCGGCGCTTCTGCTCGTCGGTGCCGTGCACCATGATCGTCGGCCCGGCGAGGAGGAGGCCGAGTCCCGACGGCGGGCCGATGGCGCCGGCGGACGCGATCTCGTCTGAGACCGCGCGGGCGAGGTCGCCGGGCAGGCCCTTGCCGAAGCAGTCCTCGGGCCAGTGCGGCACCGCCCAACCGGAGTCGGCGAGCAGCTGCCACCACTCCGCGACCGTGCGGTCGGGGTCCCAGTTCTCCTTGAGCCAGGTCCGTACCTCGTCCCGCACCAGCTCTTCCGTGAGGACGGCCACCTTCTCTCCTCCTCTACTTCCTCGCTCGCTGCTACTTCCTCGCTCGCTGCGGCGCAGGGTACCTTCGCCGCCGGCGCTCGCTCGGACGCCAAGTTCGATGAGCACAGACCGGAACTGCCGCTCCCATCATTCGAGGAGCTCGAGCACCTTCTCGGACGGGCGGGCGATCACGGCCCGCCCGCCCCGAAACACTACGGGGCGCTGCATGAGCTCGGGGTGCTCCAGCAACAGAGTGATCACCGATTCGCGGTCGGTGTAATCCTCCGCCTCCAGGCCCAGCTCGTCGAAGCGCTTGTCCGTGCGCACGAGCTCGGCCGGCGGATCGGGGATGGCATCGAGGATGCGCTCGAGTGCGGCCCGGCCCGGCGGGGCCTTGAGGTACTCGACGACGTCGGTGTCGACCCCCCGCTCGCCGAGGATGTCGAGAGCGCCCCGTGACTTGCTGCAGACAGGGTTGTGGTACACGAGGATTTCGCTCACAGGAAACAAGGGTACCGTTGCTCTGAGCAGCGTGGAGGTGGACGCCATGACCGACGTGGCTTCGGAACGCCGATATCTCGGACGGGACGACGTCAACAGCGTCGAGTCGATACTGGCCGACGACGAGATCGACTTCGGCGACGCCGTCCACACCACGGCGGCGCGAGGCGATGCCATCTTCACGTGGGACTACGACCGCACCCGCGAGGGCCTCGGGAAGCTCTACGAGAAGGCCAAGACCTCGCAGTGGAACGGCGCCACCGACCTCGACTGGGACACCCCCGTCGACCCCGAGAAGGTGGCGCTCGAGATGGCGCCGGCGGCGGCGATGGTCCAGCAGCGGATGGCCGATGTGCCGGGCTCGCCGGTCAAGAGCTGGGGCCCCAAGGAGTGGAGCGAGTTCCAGGTCGAGGCGCTCAACTGGCGTATGAGCCAGTTCCTCCACGGCGAGCAGGGCGCGCTCATCTGCACCGCCAAGATCGTCGAGACGACTCCCTGGATCGACGCCAAGTACTACGCCGCCAGCCAGGTGGTGGACGAGGCCCGCCACGTCGAGGTGTTCTCGCGCTACCTCGACACCAAGCTCGACGGCCACTACCCGGTCAACCCCGCGCTCCAGCTGCTGATCGACGACATCATCGGCGACCCTCGCTGGGACATGACCTACATGGGGATGCAGATCATGGTGGAGGGCCTGGCGCTGGCGGCGTTCGGATTCATGCACTCCGTGACCGAGGAGCCGCTACTCAAGAAGCTGCTGCGCTACGTGATGGCCGACGAGGCCCGTCACGTCGCGTTCGGCGTGTTGTCGCTCCAGGAGTACTACGCCGGGCTCGACGCCAAGGAGCTGCGGGAGCGCCAGGAGTTCACGTTCGAGGCCGCGCTGCGGATGCGCGACCGGCTGATGATGCACTCGGTGTGGGAGAAGGTCGGCGTCGACCGCCGGACCGTGACCGAGTTCCTGCTCGGAATGCGCACGATGGCGAACAACCCCTTCCAGGCGGCGCTGTTCTCGAAGATCGTCCCCAACTGCAAGAAGCTCGGGCTGCTCGACGCCGGCGACGGCTGGCTGCGCGACCGGTTCACCGAGATCGGCGTCATCCAGTTCGAGGACGCCACCGACACCGGCGAGGAGTACGAGAGCCTCGACGAGGTCGCCAAGGACCGCGCCGCAGCTTCCTAATTCCCGTTCTGGTGCCGAAACCGCGCCAGAACCCAGCGCGTTTCACGCGCCAGAAGGGAGTCGGGTCTGGATGAAGACCTCGATGCGGGCGATGCGCCCGTCGCCGTCGAGCTCGAA
>JACDBD010000106.1 GCA_013695115.1 Actinomycetota bacterium
ATGGTGGAGTGCATCCTGAAGCTGTACCGCTCGGCGATCGGCCTGGAGAAGAAGTGGGGCCCCGCACTCGGCCGCGTACCGGCGCCCGGCTTCGTGCTGATCGCGGCCGACGATCCTCTCAACGACGAGGGGAGGGCGCGGCGGGTCGCCGACCGTACCGGCGCGCGCTGCGGAAAACTCGACGGCGTAAGCCACTTCTGGCCGTATCAGTCACCGGAGGGCGGCGCCGCCGCGCTACGCGAGTTCTGGGGTTCGCTACCAGCGGCTTAGCGGCGCGGGCTACGCATCCACCACCCGGATGCGAATGCGCTTGTTCCCTTTGCCCTTCGATTCGGTCTTGGTCACCTCGAGCCGTCCGACCTCCGACGTGTCGGCGACGTGGGTGCCGCCGTCGGCCTGCTTGTCGAGGCCGACGATGTCGACTACCCGGATCTCAGTGACCGACTCAGGGATCAGGTTCACCTTCGTCCGAATGAGGTCCTCGTCGGCCAGGGCCTCTCTGCGGGGCAGGAACGAGACCGCGACCGGCCGGGCGGCAGCAAGCTCGTCGTTGACGAGCTGCTCGACCTCGGGGCCGAAGCCCTCCGGGAGGGGGTCGAACTCGAAGTCCATGCGGGCCTCGAGCGGCTCCATGTTCCCGCCCGTCACCGCCTTGCCCCAACGGTTCCAGATCACGCCGCAGAGCACGTGCAGCGCCGTATGCGTTCGCATCAGCGCGTGGCGCCGGTCCCATTCGACCTCCCCGTGCACCGTCTCGCCCTCGGCGGGCACCGGACCATCGAGGGTGTGCCAGACGAGGTCGCCCTCCTTTTTCACGCCGGTCACGCGAGCGTCGCCCAGCGTCCCGGTGTCGTGGGGCTGGCCCCCGCCGGTCGGGTAGAACGCGGTGCGGTCGAGCGCGGCCCGGTCACCCTCGACCGCGGCCACGGTGGCATCGAACTCACGCAGATAGGCGTCCCGCAGGTACAGCAGCTCGGTGGCCATCGAGCCGAATTCTGCCCGATACGGCCGTGAGTGGCGCACGGTCCTACCGTCAGGACCATCGAGCCGATCGGACTGAACTGGGGCGCCACCCCCGAGGACCGGCAGCTGCCGTTCCCGTGCGACCGCCACCTGTCCGATGCCGACGACGCCTGCTACCGCGCCGTCACCATCGACGCCCCCGCGCCGGTCGTGTTCCGGTGGCTGTGCCAGCTCAAGCTCGCCCCCTACTCGTACGACTGGATCGACAACTGGGGCCGGCGCAGCCCCCAGGAGCTCGTCCCCGGTGCCGAAGACCTCGAGGTCGGCCAGAAGGTGATGTCGATCTTCCGCCTGGTCGCCTTCGAGCCCGACCGTCACCTCACTCTCGTGTTGGTGCGGGCCCGGCGGGTCTTTGGCGACGTTGCCGTCAGCTACGTCGTCGTGCCCGAGGGCGCCGACCGGTGCCGCCTCGTCGTGAAGCTCCTCGTGAACCATCCGGGACCGACCGTGCTTCGTCCGCTCGTGCGCTGGGTCGGCCCGCTCGGCGACCTGGTGATGATGCGACGCCAGCTCCTCAACCTGAAGGGGCTGGCGGAGCGGGAGGCCGCACGCCGTAGTACTTCGCCAGGTCGGCCGGCATGATGTGGATCGGCTCGCGGTTGAAGATCGCACCCGTCCGTTCCATCGACCGGGCCACCAGCCCCGAGCAGATCTGCTGGCCGTCGACGAAGAAGCTGAACTTCGCTCCGGTCAGCAGCGTCAACGCGATGCTGGCGATGGTGACGAACCCGTAACGCTGCTTCCCCTCGGCCGCCCACTTGCCGAACTCGACCGCCTGCTGCCGATCCTTGCTGTTCTTCGGTGAATCGATCCCGACGACCTGATACTCCTTCTCCTTGTAGCGCGACGCCTTCCCGCGGATGACACCCTTCCCGAGCGCCTCGACGATGTCGCCCCGCGCGGACACGACGAGGGCGGCGTGGTTCCAGTGGGTGTAGACCCGGTCGTCGCCATGGATGCGCAGGCCCTGCCCGAAGCGGATGATCTTGCTGCTCCAGGCATCGCCGTGGGTCAGGAGGAAGTCACCCGGCGTCCACGTGCGCGGCGCCTCGCCCGGCTCGTACGACTCGACCGACTTCGGATCGATCGGCTCGAACGGCTGGTCCTGCCCCATCGCGAGCCTCAGCCCTGCGTACCGACCTTCAGCTCGCGGAAGGGCGTGCTCTTGTCGGGGCCGGGTTCCTTCGGGAGCCCGAGGATGCGCTCGCCGATGATGTTCTTCTGCACCTCGTCGCTGCCGCCGTAGATCGAGACCGCCGGAGCGAACAGCGCCATCTCCTGGAGCATCCCGTGGTGGGGAGCATCCTTGCCCGCGAGCATCCCGTACGGGCCGATGATCTCGAGTCCGAGGTCGCGCGACAGCCGGGTGATGCGACTCATCATCAGCTTGGCGGTGTTGGCCTCTGGTCCCGGCGCCTTCCCCTGCGCCTTCGCCGCCTTCGATCGCATGGAGGTGTAGCGACCGATCTGCGTGAGCGAGTACAGCTGCGCGAGGCGCTGCCGGACGCGCGGGTCGTCGTTGCAGCCCTGGTCGCGCGCCACATCGACGAGCAGCTGCGCGGGCTCATCGTTGCGCTGTTCGCCCCGGTGTTCTTCGGCCTCGCGGGCCTCTCGGCCGACCTAACGGTGCTCGCCGACTGGCACCTTCTCGTGCTCACCCTCGGGCTCATCCTGATCGCCAGCGTCGGCAAGTTCGGGGGAGCGTTCCTCGGCGGCTGGTTCGGCTGCCTCAGCCGCGCCGAATCGTTCGCGCTCGCCGCCGGCATGAACGCGCGCGGCTCGAC
>JACDBD010000115.1 GCA_013695115.1 Actinomycetota bacterium
GCAGACGCCCGAGCGCGCGTTCGCGGCCGAGCAACTGGATCGAGTCGAAGAGCGGCAGACCGGCGTGCCGCCCCTCGACCGCGGCGTAGAGCGCGGGCATCGCCTTGCGGGGCTTGACACCGAGACGATCGAGAACCGGGCGCAGATCGATGGCCTCGGCGGTCCACTCGCATCCCTCGAGATGCTCGATCGCCGCGTCGAGAATCTCGCCGACGCGGTCGGTGGCGGCGAGCTTCTTCCACGACTCGGGCGCGATCTCGAAGTGGGGGTCGGCGACGAACAGGAAGTCCATCTGGTCGACCAGCCTCGCGAGCGTCACCGCCCGCTCCTGGCCGATGCGGAGTGCGCCCCGGAAGGTCTCGGCGTCCAGCCCGTCACCGAAGCGCGCCTCGGCGAGGGGTCGGGCCCGGCGTTCGAGCTCGTCGAGCGGCAGCCGGCGGATCCACTCGCCGTTCATCCAGTCGAGCTTCTGGTGGTCGAAGGCGGCGGCGGCGTGGGTCACGCGGGCCAGGTCGAACCCGGCGACGAGCTCGTCGGCGTCGAGGATCTCGCGACCATCTTCGGGCGCCCACCCGAGGAGGGCGAGGTAGTTCATGACCGCCTCGGGGAGATAGCCCTGGTCGCGGAAGTCCTCGAGTGCGACCGCGCCGTGGCGCTTGGAGAGCTTGGCCCGGTCGGCGCCCACGATCAGGGGCAGGTGGGCGTAGACGGGAGGCTCGGCTGCGCCGATTGCTTCTCGCAGGGCGAGGACCCGGTGGGTCGTGTCGAGCAGGTCCTCACCCCGGATCACGTGGGTGATGCCCATCTCGACGTCGTCGACGGCGTTGGCGAGGAAGAACAGCGGCGTGCCGTCGGAGCGCACGATGACGAAGTCGGGGATGTTGGCCCACTCGACGCTGACCGTGCCCCGGATGGCGTCGTCGAAGGTGCTGACACCGTCGTCGGGGGTGCGGAACCGGAGCGAGCGGGGCCGGCCCTCGGCCGCGAGCGCGGCTCGCTGGGCGGGGGTCAGGTCGCGGCAGTGCCCGTCGTACCCGGGGGTACGGCCGCCAGCGCGGGCGGCGTCGTTGCGCGCCTTGACCTCCTCTTCTGTGCAGTAGCACTCGTACGCCCGGCCCTCGGCGAGCAGCCGGTCGGCGGCGGCGTGGTACCGGTCGAAGCGGGTGCTCTGGAGGATCGGACCCTCGTCCCAGTCGAGCCCGAGCCAGCGCAGGGTGTCCTGGATGCCGTCGGACCACTCTTCTCGTGATCGGGCCTGGTCGGTGTCCTCGATGCGGAGCACGAACGTGCCGCCGTGATGGCGGGCGAACAGCCAGTTGAACAGGGCGGTTCGGGCCGATCCGACGTGCAGTGACCCCGTGGGGGCGGGCGAGAACCGCACGCGGGGGGCATCGGGCACAAAATCGAGTGTAGGGGCGCGCCCTACGTTCCGGCCGTGAGCTCTTCCAAGCGGCGGCGGGCGATCACGATGCGCTGGACCTGGTTGGTGCCCTCGCAGATCTGCGTGGTCTCGGCGTCGCGCATCATGGGACCGCTACCCGGAGCGGCTCGTGCTCGTCGGAGAGCGCGACGGTGCTCATGCCCCGATCGGGACGGCGGTGCGGAGCTGCCGGCGGAACTCGTCGACGTGGGCGGCGGCCTGGTCGGGGCGGAGCCGGATGATGTCGAGCGGGACCGCGTCGACGAGGGCCCGGCGGACTTCGTAGTGATGGTGGGCGCCGTGTACCGCCCGCGACCGCCAATCCACGTAGTCGGGTGGAGCGTCGCCCTTGTACCCGAGCAGCGTGAGGGCGACGTCGATGTCGGGCATCACCGGCGCTCTCCCGTACGATGCCGCCCGCTTCATCGCAACCTCGGCGACGACGGCAAGGGCGTCGTCGGCGTGCTCGTGCGGCCCGGGCGCCAGGCGGTCTCGCACCCGGTTGGCCAGAGTCATCGCGTACCCGACGTTGGGGCCGGGCGAGCCGAGGAGCGTGCCGTGCGGCTGGCCCGCCGGCAGGTCACCGGGACGATTCGCCCGCCACGGCTTCGCCGGCGGCATCTTGACCCCGGGGGCGAGGTTCGGCAGCTGCCGGGGGGCGTCCTCGAGCCGCTCGGGGACGTACGGATCGGTCGGCACGGGCTGTTGTTACCACACCCCTCTCGAACTGGCGCGTGAAACGCGCCGACTTCCAGCGCGTTTCACGCGCCAGAACGGGGTCAGGAGCGAAGCTCGGCGCGCAGCAACCCGTAGACGAGCGAGTCCTCGAGGGCCTGCCACGAGGCCTCGATGATGTTCTCGCCCACTCCGATGGTGGTCCAGGTCTGCTCACCGTCGGTGCTGTCGATGAGCACCCGGGTCACCGCGCCGGTGCCCTTGGCGGTGTCGAGCACCCGCACCTTGTAGTCGGTGAGGTGCACGTTCTCGAGCGCCGGGTACCGGCTCCCGACCGCCTTGCGCAGCGCCTTGTCGAGCGCGTTCACCGGGCCGTTGCCCTCGGCGATCTCGTGGAACGTGCCGCCATTGGCCTGGCCCTTCACGATCGCCTGGGTCGAGAGCCGCTCCTCGTCGCGGGAGTCGTCGACGATGACCTCCCACGACGTGACGTGGAACCAGGGCTGGCGCCAGCCGGTGGCGTGGCGCATCAGCAGCTCCAGCGATCCGTCGGCGACCTCGAAGTGGTAGCCGTCGTGCTCGAGGCGCTTGAGGGTGTCGATGACGTCGTTGAGCGCGGGGCCGTCGAGCTCGATGCCCAGCTCCTCGGCCTTCATGGCCAGGTTGCTGCGACCGGCCAGCTCCGACACCAGCACCCGGGTGCTGTTGCCCACCGCGTCCGGGGGCACGTGCTCGTAGGCGTCGGGACGGCGGGCGAGCGCGCTGGCGTGGAGCCCGGCCTTGTGCGCGAACGCCGACGGGCCCACGAACGGCGCCTGGGGGTTGAGCGCCATGTTCACCAGCTCGGCGACGTGGTGGGCAACCGGCGTCAGCCGCTCCAGCCGGTCACGCGGGATCGTCTCGACACCCATCTTCAGGGTGAGGTCCGGGATGATCGTCGTGAGGTTGCAATTGCCCGTGCGCTCGCCGTAGCCGTTGATCGTGCCCTGCACCTGCGTGGCCCCGCCCCGCACGCCCGCGAGCGCGTTGGCGACGCCGGTCCCGGCGTCGTCGTGCAGGTGCACCGCCACGACGACATCGGGCCCGAAGTAGTCGACGACCTCCCGGACCGTCCGCTCGACCTCGTGCGGGAGCGTCCCGCCGTTGGTGTCGCACAGGACGAGGTGCGACGCGCCCGCCTGGGCGGCGGCTTCGAGGACCGCCAGCGCGAACTCGGGGTTGCGCCTGTACCCGTCGAAGAAGTGCTCGGCATCGAAGAGCACCCGGTCGGCGTGGCCCCGCAGGAAGCCGATCGAGTCGCCCACCATGGCCACGCCCTCGTCGAGCGTGGTCTGGAGCGCCTCGGTGACGTGGTAGTCCCAGGTCTTGCCGACGATGCAGAACGCCGGCGCCCCCGAGTCGACGAGGTGGCGCAGCGTGTCGTCGGAGTCGACCTTGCCCTTGACCTTGCGGGTCGAGCCGAACGCGACCAGCGTGCTGGTCGTGAGGGTCAGCTCGCCGTGGATGCGCCGGAAGAGCTCGTCGTCCTTGGGGTTGGAGCCGGGCCAGCCCGCCTCGATGTAGTGCACGCCGAGGTAGTCGAGCTGCTCGGCGATGCGCAGCTGGTCGTCGACGGTGAGCGAGATCCCCTCGAGCTGGGCACCGTCGCGCAGGGTCGTGTCGAAGATCTCGACCCGCTCGGGCAACCCCGGTTCGCGGACAACGGGCGCATCATTGACGGACATAGTCCAGCCAGTGCTTGTACTGCTCGACCTCGCCGTGAACGACGGCGAAGTACGTCTCCTGGATCTTGCGGGTCATCTCCCCCGGCTCCCCGATCTCGCGGTCGTCGACCGCGCGCATCGGGACGATCTCGGCCGCGGTCCCGGTGAGAAACGCCTCGTCGGCGGCATAGAGGTCGCTGCGGAGCAGGTCGGTCTCGTGCACCTCGTAGCCGAGGTCGCGCGCGATCGTCATCACGGAGTCGCGGGTCACGCCCTCGAGCGCCCCCGATGAGAGAGGTGGAGTGAGCAAGGCGCCGTCCTTCACCACGAAGAGGTTCTCCCCCGTACATTCGGCGACGAAGCCCTGGGTGTTGAGGAGGATCGCCTCGTCGTAGCCCGCCTTGATCGCCTCGACCTTGGCCAGGCTCGAGTTGATGTAGATGCCGGTGCCCTTGGCCGCCACCGGGTTGACGTTGGGATCCATCCGCCGCCACGACGAGATCTTCATGCGGACCCCGTGCTTGATCCCCTCCTCGCCCAGGTACGTCCCCCAGGGCCACACCGCGATCGACACGTTGACCGGGCACGGCAGCGGGTTGAGGCCCATCTCGCCGTAGCCCAGGTAGACGATCGGGCGGATGTAGCAGGAGTCGACCCGGTTGACCCGGATCGTCGCCCGCGTCGCCTCGACGAGCTCCTCGACCGAGAACGGCAGGTCCATCAGGAACAGGTGCGCCGACTGGTGGAGCCGGCGCATGTGGTCGGTCAGGCGGAAGACGGCGGGGCCGTCCGACGTCGGGTAGGCGCGGATGCCCTCGAACACGCCCGAGCCGTAGTGGAGCGTGTGCGTGAGCACGTGGATGTTGGCGTCGTCCCAGTCGACGAGCTGCCCGTCCATCCAGATCTTCGCCGTCTTCTCGATAGGCATGGCACCTACACCCTCTCTGCGATCGCTTCGCCGATCTCTACCGTGGTACCGGCTACGTCATCGGCGCCGGCGACCGCCTTCCGTACTCGGGCCCCCGCCTCGGCCTCCCCCAGGAAGTCGAGCAGCAGGCTCACCGACATGATCGCAGCCCGGGGGTCGGCCTTGCCGGTACCGGCGATGTCGGGGGCGGAGCCGTGGACGGGCTCGAACAGGGACGGGCCGGTGCGGGCGGGGTTGAGGTTGGCCGAGGCCGCCCGGCCGATCCCGCCGGAGACCGCACCGCCCAGGTCGGTGAGGATGTCGCCGAAGAGGTTGTCGGTGACGACCACGTCGTAGCCGCCTGGGTCCTGCACGAAGTAGATGCAGGCGGCGTCGACGTGGTTGTAGGCGGTCGCCACGTCGGAGAACTCGGCGGCGACGGCGTCGAAGGCTCGCTGCCACAGGTCGCCGGCGAACGTGAGCACGTTGGTCTTGTGCACCAGCGTGAGGTGGTGGCGATCCCGCGAGCGGGCCAGCTCGAACGCGTAGCGGACGCAGCGCTCCACGCCCCTGCGGGTGTTGACCGACCCCTGGGTGGCGACCTCGTGGGGCGTGCCCTTGCGCAGGAAGCCACCCTCGCCCGCGTAGATCCCCTCGGTGTTCTCCCGGACGACGACCATGTCGACGCCATCGTTCAACGCGCTCGCGGGCGCGTTGAACGGGCGGAGGTTGACGTAGAGGTCGAGGTCGAAGCGGAGCCGGAGCAGCAGGCCGCGCTCGAGGACGCCGGGCGGCACGTCCGGGTGCCCGACCGCGCCCAACAGCACCGCGTCGACGTCGCGGATCTCGTCGAGGACGGCGTCGGGCAGGACCTCGCCGGTACTCAGGTAGCGGCCGGCGCCAAGGTCGAACGGGACGGCGTCGTACCCGACCTCGGTCGCGTCGAGGACCTTGAGGCCCTCGGCCACGACCTCGGGGCCGATGCCGTCGCCGGCGATGACGCCGAGCTTGTGAGTCAACTGTCTCCTGTTCCCCAACTTCTCTGGTCGCTCACTGCGCCGGCCGGGCCATCCGGTAAGGGCTGGCCGACCGGCGACCCTTGCGGGCCGTTCGCTCCAACGAAAAACCGCCCCCGAAGGGACGGTCGACACGAACGCCGGGGGCCGGCGTTCGCTACTGAATGACGATGACGGTGGCGGCGTGGTGCATGTGCGGTCAGGGTACCACCGGCTCCGCCGGAGGCATCGCCTTACACTGGAACCATCGCCGACGACGACGCGCCGAGCCCCGAACCGACCCTGCGCGGTCGGGAGCGCGAGCCGATGCCGGGGTGGGTCCCCCGGGCGATCCTCCTCTTCTTTCTCGGGGTCGCCGCGCTCTTCAGCATCGTCGCCTTGTTCAAGCAGCTCCGCCCCCTGCTCCTGATCCTGCTCGTGTCGCTGTTCCTCGCCTTCGCGCTCGAACCGGCTGCCAACTTCCTCGCCCGCCGGGGCTGGCGCCGCGGCGTCGCCACCGGGCTCGTGTTCTTCGCGGTCGTCGTGGCGATCAGCGGGTTCGTGGCCGCGATGAGCGTGCTGGTGGTCGATCAGGTCTCGAGCTTCGCCGACGACGCCGAGAGCTACGGCGAGCAGATCGAGGACTACGCCAGGGACTGGTTCGACGCCGAGATCGACATGGAGGAGACGATCGACGACCTGACCGCCGAGGACGGTCCCCTGCGCGAGTTCGCCGCCAACAACGCCGCCGACATCGCCACCGCGGTGCTGGGAGGCGTGTTCCAGGCGTTCACGGTCGCGCTCTTCACCTTCTACCTCGTCGCCGACGGCCCCCGGCTCCGGCGCACGGTGTGCTCGGTCCTGCGCCCCGAGCAGCAGCGGGAAGTCCTGCGCGCCTGGGAGCTCGCCATCGACAAGACCGGCGGGTACATCTACTCGCGGGCGCTGCTCGCCGGCCTGTCGGCCATCGCGACCTGGATCGCGCTCACGATCATCGGCGTCCCCTACGCGCTCGCGCTGGCGCTGTGGGTCGGCGTCATCTCGCAGTTCGTCCCGGTGGTGGGCACGTACATCGCCGGCGCGCTGCCCGTCACGATCGCGGCGCTCAACGACCCCGTCGACGTGATCTGGACGCTCGGGTTCATCATCCTGTACCAGCAGGTCGAGAACTACCTGCTGGCGCCGCGCATCACCGCCCAGACCATGGAGCTGCACCCGGCGGTGGCGTTCGGCACGGTCATCGCCGGCGCCGCCATCCTCGGGCCCGTCGGCGCGGTGCTCGCGCTCCCGGCGGCGGCGGTCGGTCAGGCGTTCCTGTCCACCTACATCCAGCGGCACGAGGTGGTGGAGTCGGAGCTCACCACTGACACGCGGCGCAAGCGCCGGCCGCTCCTCCAGGTGATCCGGGCGTGGCGAGCCAACCGGCTCGCCGGCCGCACCGGCGCCGACGCCCCCGAGACGCCGTAGCCGCGTACCGAGCGGGCATGAGTCGACTCACCAAAATCCTGATCGGCGTCGTCGGCGGCCTGGTCGTGCTCGCGATCGGGTTGTTCGCCGCCTACAAGGTCTTCATCGAGAGCGACCCCGAGCCCAAGGCGAAGATCGAGGAGACCGAGGTCACCGAAGGCGGCGAGCTCGACGGCACGTACACCGCCTTCGCCGGCCCTGCCGAGACGCCATCGTTCGTCGGCTACCGGGTGCAGGAAGTGCTTGTGGGTGGGGCCATCGAGCAGACCGCCACCGGCCGCACCGCCGATGTCACCGGCACGTTCACGATCACGGGCAACCGGGTCGAGGAGGTGTCGGTCACCGCCAACCTGCAGACGCTGAAATCGGACAAGGACATGCGCGACAACGCCATCAAGGACCGCGGCCTGGAGTCGGACACGTTCCCCGAGGCGACATTCGTGCTCGCCGAGCCGATCGAGCTTCCGGAGCAGCCGGCGGCGGGTGAAACGGTTCAGGTCACCGCGGTCGGCGACTTCACGCTGCACGGGGTCACGAACCGGGTCGAGATCCCGATCGACGGTCGGTGGGACGGCGAGCTCATCCAGGCCGTCGGCACGCTCCACATCGTGTTCAGCGATTACGCCATCGAAGCGCCCACGTCGCCGGCGGTGGCGAGCATCAGGGACGAGGGCGAGATGGAGTTCCAGATCTTCTTCCAGAAGGCCTAAGGCGGCCGGAGCGGCCTGGCGCCGAAGGCGCCAAGAGCGGGGAGGAAAGCCGGGTTCGCGTAGCCTGGCTCCCTCGTGGAACAGGCGCATCTTTCTCCCCAGGCCCATCAGCGTCTCCAGGACGAGCTCGAGGAGCGGTCGGGTGCCCGCCGCAAGGAGATCTCGGCCTGGCTGGAGCGCGCCCGCGAGCACGGCGACATCCGCGAGAACGCCGACTACGACGCGGCCAAGAACGAGCAGGGCCACAACGAGGCGCGGGTTCGCCAGCTCCAGTCCATGCTCAAGAACGCGGTCGTGGTCGAGGGCTCGGCCGGCGACGTGGTCGCGCCCGGCACCATCGTCGAGGTTCGGATGGACGGCGACGACGAGACGACGTCGTACCTGGTGGGCTCGATCGAGGAGCGTCACGACACCTACGAGGTGCTCTCGACCGGATCGCCCCTGGGCCAGGCGCTGCTCGGCCACGGCCCCGGTGAGGTCGTGAGCTACGAGGGACCGCGCCGGACGTTCGCGGTCGAGGTGATCAGCGTCCGTCCCGCCGGTTAGTTACTCTCCGCCCCGTGCGACGACTCCTCGTGATCATGCTGATGCTCCTGGTGGCTGCCGCCGCGTGCAGTGATGACGATGGAGACGACGGCGAATCCAATGGCGACGACTCCACCACCGCCGCCGGCAACGAGGCCTGCGAACTGTTCTCGGACGACGACGCCGAAGAGGTGCTGGGCGCGCCGGTCGAGAAGGAGACCGACCTCGGCGGGACCGAAGCGACCTCGTGCAGCTACGTCGCCGCCGACGACCCCACGCGGGTGCTCGGCCTCGGAGTCGGTGATCTCGAGACGACCGACGCCGCCGAGAAGGCTCTCCTCAAGGCCCGCGCCGATGCGCAGTTCGACGGGCTCGAGGTCCAGCAGATCGACGGCATCGGCGACGAGGCGTACTACCTGCCGGCATCCAACAACTTCGAGCGCACGATCAGCAACGAGCAGCTCACCTTCGGCGAGCTCGGCGCACGCGACGGGAAGCGGGTCGCCACCGCGTTCGTCACCCCCGCCAACGAGGACGCGGCCCGGGCGATCGTCGAGCTCGCTCTCGGC
>JACDBD010000116.1 GCA_013695115.1 Actinomycetota bacterium
CAGGTCGACACGGTGGACCGCACCGGCGTGGAGATGGAGGCCCTGACCGCCTGCGCCATCGCCGGGCTGACCATCTACGACATGTGCAAATCGGTCGATCGCAGCATGACAATCGGGGACCTGGCCCTCTGGGAGAAGACCGGCGGCCGCTCCGGCATGTACCGCCGAACCCCCGCGATCGACGACGAACTCTCCCTCTGACCAGGGGTTTCGTCGCAAAACGGCAGGTCAGGGGGGTCGCGAAGACCCGCGAGTACTTGACCTGACCCCCCCGAGACTCGTTACCCTTTCCTTGGACCTCACGGGCGGAGCATCCACGTGCGGCCATTTGTGGCTTGTTACCGTCCGGGAACGCCGTGGGTGGTGTGAGGAGCGGGATAGGAGCGGTTTGACGATCACAGTTCTCCTGATCTTGGCGGTGCTGTGGGCGGCGGTGCTGGTGCCGCCGGCTCTGCGATCCCGCTCCGAGGGCCGCCGCGGAGAGACGATCGGGCCCCTCAACTACCGCCTCGGCTCCGGTGGACCGGGCTCGGGCCGGTCGCTGGGCTCCATGTTCAATCGGGCCCCCGCCGGGCCCGGCGGCTTTCGCCCCGCCGCCTTCCCGCCCCGTCCCGTCGGTACCGCCCCCGTCCGTGCGGGCGCTCCAACCGGCCCGCCGGGGGAGATGACCCCCCCGCAGAAACGCCGCCGCGACATCCTCGCGCTGCTCCTCGCCGGGGTCGGGCTGACCTTCGTGCTGGCCGTGTTCACCGGCGTGGTGGCGCTCTGGCTGTTCCACCTCCTGACTGACGCCCTCTTGGGTGGATACGTGTACCTGCTGCTGCGGATGAAGCAGAACGGCGGGGTCGTCGGGGCTCGCTCGTCGCTGCCTCCGCCGATCCCCCTCGAGCGTCCCCGCCAGGCCCGCCACGTCGCGCACCGCAGCCCCGAGCTCGCCCTCCGGAGGACCGCGGGGCAATAGCCGGGGGCCGTAGCCTGGCTCCGGGATGGACCCGGACCGGTCGGCCGAGATCGCCGACGCGGGCGAGTTGGCCCGCGAGGCCCTCGAGGAGAAGCACAAGGCCCGCGAGATCACGCTGAGCGCGTCGCGGCGGGCGATCCGGTCCTGCGCCACCGCCATTCGCGCCGTCCACCGGGGCGAGTTCCCCGAGGCCCGCGCCCTGATCGCGGAGGCGGCGGCGTTCCTGGCCGAGGCCGACTCTGCCCTCGATGGCCACGACGACGTGCGCCACGCCGGCTTCCTCCACGACGCCAAGAAGGAGTTCGCCGAAGCCAACCTCACGCTCGCGTTCGTCGCTGTCCAGCCGATGCCGGCGGCCGAGGAGCTGCGGGTCGAGGTGAAGGCATACCTCAACGGCATGGCCGAGGCTGCCAGCGAGCTGCGCCGCCAGGTGCTCGACTGCCTCCGCCGCGACGAGGTCGACACCGCCGAGCGACTGCTGGGCGTGATGGACGAGGTCTACGGCCTGCTCGTGACCGTCGACTACCCCGAGGCACTCACCGGCGGGCTCCGCCGCTCGACCGACGCGCTGCGCGCCGTTGTCGAGCGCACCCGGGGCGACGTCACCAACGCGCTGGTCGCGGCGCGGGTGAAGGACGCGCTCGAGGCCCGCAAGCCCGGCTGATTCCGCGAGTCCCTTTGGTACCCTGGTTCGCTCCGGGGGTGTAGCTCAGCCTGGTAGAGCGCTACGTTCGCAACGTAGAAGTCGTGGGTTCAAGTCCCATCACCTCCACGCCCGTTCTTGCACGTCAGAGCGTTATGGATCGTATGGCCAGATTGGGGAAGCGCCCATTGCGCTGCTTCGTGCCTCGCCACCAGCGGGCACCCGCTACTTCGCCGTCCGCAACGGCGACGGGATTGCACCATCGCTCTACCGGGTTGATCGTCGTCGCGGTGGATACCGTCTCGTCGACGCGGATGGACCCGTGCATCCCAGGGACGCTCCTTGCAACCTGTATTCGCGCCGCGGGCATCTACAGGAGGATGACCGGTTTGCTTTAAACGCCTCGCAAGGATTCCTGTATCACAACCCGTATGAACGCGTTACTTCGATCCCGCGGCGCCCCCACAGCTCTACAGCAGCGGCGCCTCGCATGCCCTCCGCGTGCCCTAACCAACCGGCACGACCCCGCTGACGTCGATGCAAGTGGGGAGGCTCGCGGTGCCGCGCGGTAGACCGCCCCGGCGGCCACCGAGTTCCACCCCGCCCTCGTGCTGTTCGCTACTCGGTGGCTGTGGGCCGTTCGGGCTTTGCCGCTTCGAGGGAGTCGAGCCACTCTTGGATCCACGCGAGCAGCTCTTCGCGACCTTCGGTGACCCCCGAGAGGCCTTCGACGATGAGTCCCAATTGGAAACTCGTCACGGCGGCCACCATGACCTTGAGCGGGAACCGTGACTCGTCGAGGCCGTAGT
>JACDBD010000330.1 GCA_013695115.1 Actinomycetota bacterium
GGGCCGGCGCGGGGAAGTCGGCTTCGTGGGCCCGGTACTCCGCTAGGGAGTACGCCGGCTCCCACGGCTCGAGCCGCAGCGGCAGGTCGAGCACCGCCGGCCCCGGGACCGCGGCCGCGGTGAGGTCCTCGCCCCGCAAGACCCGCTCGTGCGCGGTGAGCCCCGCGGGAGGGCCGGACGGAAGATGCGGCGCGAGGTCGCCCCACTCGTGGGTCGAGGCCGCCACCTCCGACAGCGGCCCGGGCGTGAAGCGGCCCGCCCCCTCGACGAGCACCCTCGCGGCCCACGACCCCGGCGCCTCGAGGGCCAGCCGGTACTCGGCGTGGGCGGCGGCGGGCCAGAGCTGGCGGCCCGAGCGCTCGTGGGCCCGGTGGCAGCGCTCCCGGAGCTCGGCGAGGCCGTCCCAGTCCTCGGCCGCGCACAGCCGGTCGACCAGGCGGATCAGCTCGTCGAGGTCTCCCTGCTCGATCGCGGCGGCGACGTCGGAGCGCACGGGGTCAGTCCATCAGAGCCGCGCGGCAGCGCGGCCCGGGCCGGCGATCTCCCATTGGTGGAACGCCGTCCTAGACTGGCGACCTTCGTGACCCGGGGCGGTTCCCATGGGAGGACATGACGTGCGTCGTTGGCTGTCAGGGCTGTTGGGTGTGGCCATCTTCGTGGCCGCCGGTACCGGAGCCGCATTCGCCGTCCCTGCCGGCGAGGGCGAAGACAACGTGGAGAACAAGGGTGGTGGCGGCGAGCTCGAGTACCAGGACACCATCGACTTCGCGTTCGAGGACATCCAGACGTTCTGGGCCGAGACCCTGCCTGACGTCTACGACCTCGAGTACCGCGAGATCCGCGACGACCAGTTCATCCCGTACAGCGAGGACAGCGATCCCGACGACCTCCCGGCCTGCGGCGAGGAGGGCGTCGACTACGAAGACATCGCCGACAACGCCTTCTACTGCGTGATCGGCGCCGACACCGACGACGACTTCGTCGCCTACGACGACGGCATGCTGTTCCCCCGCCTGTTCGAGGAGTTCGGGCCGTTCGCGCTCGTCCAGGTGCTCGCGCACGAATGGGGGCACGCCATCCAGGGCCAGGTGTTCACGTTCGATTCGTTCGTGAACGCGCCCAGCATCCAGAAGGAGCTCCAGGCCGACTGCTATACCGGCGCCTACGTCGCCTGGGTGGACGCGGGCGAGAGCGAGGCGTTCGAAATCGAGCCCGGCGACCTCGAGACCGGCCTGGCCGGCATGCTCGAGTTCAGCGACCCGCTGGGCTTCGACCCCTCGGAGCAGGGTGCCCACGGCAACGGGTTCGACCGCACCAACGCGTTCTCGGAGGGCTTCGAGTCGGGCGCGGCGCGCTGCGCCGAGTACGACGACCTCGGCCTGCTCCCGCCGGTCACCGAGATCCCCTTCACGACCGAGTCGGACCTCGCCAACGAGGGGAACCTCCCCATCGACGAGGCGCTCGAGTTCGGCATCGAGGACCTCGACCTCTACTGGGCGGTGGTGTTCGAACTCAGCGGCCTCACCTACGAGGGCATCGAGGAGGGTGTCGAGAGCTTCGACCCCCGGCGCAAGAGCACCCTTCCCGAGTGCGAGGGCCTCGATCTCAGCCCCCGCCGGGCGAGGGACTACAACAACGCGGTCTTCTACTGCCCCGGTGAGGAGTTCATCGCCTACGACGAGAACATCGTCGAGGACGCCCACGGCGAGATCGGCGACTTCGCCGCCATGCAGCTGATCGGCAACGCCTGGGCGGCGGGCATGCAGGAGGACCTCGAGCTCGAGGGTGGGCAGGCGCAGGTCGATTGCTTCAGTGGCTCGTGGGCCGGCAGCATCCCGATCGAGGTGGACGGCGACGGCATCGCCGACTTCGCCGCCAACGGCCAACCGCTGATCCGCGACCCGGATCCGGCGACGGGGGATCCCCTGGCCGCGATCCTGCTCTCGCCGGGCGACCTCGACGAGGTGGTGCGGGGCTTCCTCGCCTTCTCTGAGCCCGCGACCGGCGACCCCGACGAGCTGACCGCGTACACGCGGCTCCAGAACTTCCGGTTGGGTTTCTTCTCCGGTGAGGAGGAGTGCTCCGCGCTCACCGGGTGACGTCGGTCAGGGCTTGAGGTCGTCGAGGCGGGCGAGGAGCGAGCGCGCGCCAACAACCTCGGCGCCCAGGTCGCGGGCCCGGTCTGCGAGGTCGCGGTCCGACGTCACCACCCGCACCGCGGTGGAATCGGGAGCAGCGCGGAGCGTCTCGACGATCCGGTCGTCGCCGGCGTCCCGTCCCGGCCGCCGCGCGTAGAGCACTTCCACGTCGTCGTGCACGCCCTCGGGCAGGTCGTCGAGGGGGCGGCCGTCGAGCACGAGCGTGAACTCGTCGCCGGACTCGGCGGCGAGCGCCTGGAGTCGCGCAAGCAGCCGGCGGGCGGCGTCGTCGCGGTCGCGCCACCAGCCGTCGGGCCGTGACCCGATCACGTTCATCCCGTCGACGACGAAGCGCGGCATCTCAGTTGGCCGACGGGTCCGGCGGGCAGTTGGCGAACCACGCCAGCCGTCCCCGCTGACGAGCTAGCACCGCGCGCCAGAGGCCGGCGGGTCGGGACGCGAACGCGTCACCGGGCTCGGCATCGACCACGAACCATCCGCCGGCGGCGATCTCGCCCTCGAGCTGACCGGGGGACCATCCCGCGTGCCCCGCGAACAGCCGGGCGCGTTCCACGTCGGGGGGCGCGCCGTCGGTGGCTCGGCCGAGGTCGACCAGCCCGACCGGGCCGAGCACCGCCGTCCAGCCCTCGGCCGCACTGGGATCGGAGACCTGACCGAGCGCGAGCGCGCCCGCGGGGAGGACCGGGCCGCCGACGAACACGACCGCAGGCGGCGCGGCCACCGCCCCCCAGCCCGGGACCGCCGCGCCGGTCTCGGTGTCGCTGGGCTGGTTCAGCACGATGCCCACCGCGCCCTCGTCGCCGTGCTCGAGCACGAGGACCACGGTCCGGTCGAAGTTGGCGTCGTACATCCCGGGGACCGCGACCAGCAGCCGGCCCGTGAGCGGGCCGGTGGCGGGGCGGATCAGGGGTTCGTCGGGAGGGATCGCCACGCCCCGATGATGCGCTTGACTTTCCTTAACGAGCAAGTTAATGATTATCGCCATGGAAGCGCACGACATCGGGGGGACGATCGACGGGCTTCCGGAGATGGAGTTCCGTCAGCTGGCGCCGTTCAACCGGGCTCGAGGAGCTGTACCTGACCCCGGGGCCGAGCGAGATGTCGACGGCCGACGACCCGCGCCAGGTCGAGAGTCCCCCTGGTGTCGATGAAGGGAGTCTCCATGGCGGATGAAGCCACACCCTGGCCCCAGGTCGTGCCGATGCTGGCGTACCGAGACGCGCCGGAGGCCCTCGGATGGCTGGCGAAGGCGTTCGGGTTCCGGGAGCGCACCCGTATGGAGGAGCCCGACGGGACGATCGGTCACGCCGAGCTGATCCTCGACGACGGCGGTGTTGTCGTCCTTGCCTCCGGCCCGCCCGGGTACGAGGGACCGCGCCGCCATCGCACCGGCTGCGCCGCCGCGCGCGCGTGGTCCAAGGTGCCGTGGGTGATCAACGGCGTCTGTGTTCATGTCGACGACGTCGATGGTCACTGTGCCCGGGCCAAGGGCGCCGGCGCGACGATCCTCTCCGAGCCCGAGACCCAGCCCTACGGCCGCATGTACCGAGCCGAGGACCTCGAGGGTCACCGTTGGATGTTCATGCAGTCGGTCGACTGAGACGATGCCAGCGGCAGCACCGGCGCTTGTGGGTACGACCTGGCGTCCGAGCGCGCGAGGGCGGCCATAGGGCGGTGAACGATCTCGACGCCACCCTGGCCGCCCTGGCCGACCCCACCCGGCGGAAGGTGGTCGACCTGCTGCGCGCCGGGCCCCGACCGGCCGGTGAGCTCGCCGCCGAGGCGGCGATGAGCGCGCCGGCGATGAGCCGTCACCTGCGCGTCCTGCGGTCGAGCGGACTGGTCGAGGCCGAGTCGGGCGACGACGACGCCCGCCTGCGCTTGTACCGGCTCAGGCCGGAGCGGTTCGTCGCCCTCCAGGCGTGGCTCGACCAGGTCCAGGCGTTCTGGGGGGAGCAGCTCGGCGCGTTCAAGGCGCACGCCGAACGCACGCGCAGACGCAAATGACGGAGGGGGCGAGCGTCACCGCCGCCGTCGACGTGGCGGTCGATCCCGAGACCGCGTTCGATGTCTTCACCGAGGAGATCGACGCTTGGTACCAGCGCGGTCCGCACAGCTGGCGCTTCCCTGACCGCGCGGTCGGCATCCGGTGCGAACCCGGCGTCGGCGGACGATTGCTGGAGGTCCACGACGAGGCGACCGGCGAAGGCTTCGCGTTCGGCCGGGTCACCGTGTGGGAGCCGGGAAGGCGGCTGGTGTACACCGACCTGACGTCGAGCGCGCCGCCCGACCCCGTCACCGAGGTCGAGGTGCGGTTCGAGGCCGCTCCCGGCGGGACCCGGGTCACGCTCGAGCATCGCGGGCTCGACCTGTTGCCCCCGGATGTCGCGGCGCAGAAGCGGAAGTACGGATGGCAGACGATGTTCGCTTGGTTCGGCGAGTACATGGAGACGAGGGCCTGAGCGGGGCCTGATTCCAGTCGCCGACACCGAGCCGGCGTGAGCCCGGTCTGAGTAGCCTCACCCGCGATGGCGTTCGCGGGATGGCCGGCCGAGGCGATCGAGTTCTTCGAGGGGTTGGAGGCCGACAACTCGAAGACCTACTGGCAGGAGCACAAGCCGGTCTACGAGAAGCAGGTGCGGGCGCCCATGGACGACCTCCTCACCGAGCTCGGGCCCGAGTTCGGCGAGGGAAAGGTCTTCCGCCCGTACCGCGACGTCCACTTCAGCAAGGACAAGTCGCCGTACAAGACCGCCATCGCCGCCGCTCTCACCGAAGGCGGCTACATCTCGTTCTCGGCCGAAGGTCTCGGCGCCGGGTCGGGGATGTACATGCCCGCCACCGACCAGCTCGAGCGGTTCCGCCAGGCGATTGCGGACGACCGCACCGGGAAGCAGCTCGTCGGGATCGTCGACGAGCTGCGCGGCGCGGGAATCGACGTGACCGCGCACGACGCGCTCAAGACCGCGCCGCGCGGCTACCCCAAGGACCACCCCCGCATCGAGCTCCTCCGTCATAAGGGCCTCATCGCCTGGAAGCAGTGGCCGGTGGCGGCCTGGATGGGCACGGCCAAGGCCAAGGACCGGGTCGTCGAGTTCCTCCACGCCGCCGGCCCGCTCAACGGCTGGCTCGACAAGCACGTCGGCCCGTCGGAGTTGGCGCCATGAGGGGTGTGGAGGAGCGGTGACCGTCGCCCCGCGCGCCGACTACTCGGGGCCGTTCGATCCCGACTTCGCCCTCGCCGACCTGTCGCGCTCGGCGCTCGCGGTACTCGGTCGCGAATACCTCCTCCACGGCCAGCTCCAGGACCGGGGCGCGATGGCGCCCGTCCTCGGGCGCACGGGGATCGACGCCCGGGTGGGTCTCGCCATCGACGAGTGGATGAGCGCCAGCCCGATCTACTCGAAGCGCATGCAGCGCGCCCTCGACTTCACCGGCAACGACGTGCGCACCCTGTTCAAGAACCTCCAGCTCGACATCGGGTTCTCCCACGGGTACATGGACGTCCGGTACGAGCTGCACGATGAGCGCTCGGGCGAGTTCTGGCTCGCCACCTGTGGAGCGTTGCTCGACGTCGAGCCGTTCGGCGAGGACATGGTGCACGGCATGTGCCATGACATCGAAGACCCGACGTTCGACGCCACCGCGGCGGCCACGAACCCGTTGATCCGGATCCGCCCGGTGCACCGGCCGCCGCGGGTTCCCGCCGACCAGCAACCGCACTGCCGGTGGCGGGTGTTCTTCGACGACGCGCCGAACGCAACTCCGTTCGCGGAGCACCCCAACGTCGAGGCGATGCGGCGGTCCCGCCTCGCCGATGTCGACATCGTCGACCCCGGGACCGATCGAGAGTCCGGGGGCATGCCCGACTACGCCGGCGAGTTCGACCCCGACTTCTCCCTCGAGAGCTTCTCGCACCGGACGCTCGTGCTCGCCGACCAGGAGTTCGCGGTCCAGTCACACCTGCTGTGCCGGTCGTTCCTGCTCGCTGTCGCCCAGCGGCTCGGCAACGACGACGAAGCCCGCGAGATCGCGACCATCCAATGGGTCGGCGCGGCGGGACTGACCGCCGAGCGCCTCCGGGCGGCGATGGCGGTCGAGGGTGACGACGCCGGCGCAGTCGCCAAGCTGTTCCAGCTGCACCCGTGCTTCCAGCCCCGCACCTACGTGGATCTGCGCGTCGAGGTGCTCGACGACCAGCGCGCGGTCATCTCGTTCCGCGAGTGTCCCGCGTTCGAGGAGGGCGACCCCTACTCGTGGTTCGCGCAGCTCGGCCGGGCACCCCATCCTGCGCTCGACGCCATCGCACGCGTCGGCAACCCCCGCGCCCGCTGTCACCCGGTCGAGGCCGCCGGCGATGCCCGGCTCACCTGGGAGATGGTGATCGACCCGACCGCCGATCCCGCTCCGGAGCCGAACGAGGTGCGGATGGCGAAGGGGAGCAACGGCGCGGCCCTGCTCCTCGCGCCCCGGACCCGGCAGCGACTCCCTCTCCAGCGGGCTGCGACGACCACGGCTCGCTAGCGGTCGGGGCGATGTGCGGACGAGCGTCCCGAAGGGCGGCGGCAGGTACCCTGCCGCCGAGCGAGGGAGCTATGTGATGGCCGGAGTGCGCACCGACGACCTGATCCTGGTCTCGGTCGATGATCACATCTGCGAGCCGGCCGACATGTTCGACGCGCACGTCCCCGAGAAGTACCGCGCCCAGATGCCCCGGGTCGTCGACGAGCCCGACGGGTCCCAGCAGTGGTACTTCGGCGAGGTCCGTGGCCGGAACCTCGGGCTCAACGCGGTGGCGGGCAAGCCGCCGGAGATGTTCAACGTCAACCCGTCCCGCTACGAGGACATGCGGCCCGGTTGCTACGACGTCCACGAGCGTGTGCGCGACATGTCGGCCGGCGGCCAGCTGGCCGGCCTCAACTTCCCGAACTGGACCGGGTTCGCCGGTCAGGTGCTGAACCTCGGTCCCGACCGCGACGTGAACCTGGTGATGATCCGGGCGTACAACGACTGGCACGTCGACGAGTGGTGCGGCGCCCACCCGGACCGTTTCATCCCCTGCGGGCTCCTGCCGTTGTTCGACGCCGAGGAGGCAGGGAAGGAGGTGCGCCGGCTGGCGGAGAAGGGGTGTCACGCCGTCACCTTCTCGGAGAACCCCGCCGGCCTCGGGATGCCGAGCATCCACACCGACGCCTGGGACCCCCTCTTTGCCGCGTGCTGCGACGAGGGCACGGTGCTGTGCTGCCACGTCGGGTCGTCGTCGAAGGCGGCATCCACCGCCCCTGACGCGCCCCCGCCGGTCCCGATGAACCTGTCGTCGGCGATGTCGATCTACACGCTCGGCGACCTGCTGTGGGCCGACTTCTGGCACCGGTTCCCCGGGCTGCGGTTCGCGCTCAGCGAGGGCGACATCGGCTGGATCCCGTACTTCCTCCAGCGGGGTGAGCACACCCTCGACCGGCACAACGCCTGGATGGGACACCGCTCACCCCAGGGGATGGGGCCGAGCGAGCTGTTCCGCGAGCGGATCGTGTGCTGCTTCATCAACGACGCCGTCGGGATCCAGCTCCTCGGGTACTTCAATCTCGACAACGTCTGCTGGGAGTCCGACTACCCCCACTCCGACAGCATGTGGCCCGAAGCGCCCGAACGGCTCGCCGAGCTGCTGGCCGACACCGACGCCGAGGCCGTCGCCAAGATCACGCACGAGAACGCCATCCGCCACTTCCGCTTCGACCCGTTCGCGACCAGGCCCCGCGAGCAGTGCACGGTCGGCGCGCTGCGGGCCGAGGCCGCCGACGTCGACACCGTCACCCACGTGGGGCGACTGGCCGACGAGACCGACGTCGCCGCCTGGCGCGCCATGACCGGCGGCGCCGCCA
>JACDBD010000134.1 GCA_013695115.1 Actinomycetota bacterium
CTCCAGCCGGACCAGATCGCCTCTCAGCCCCCCAGGTTTGTCCCGACCGACCCGCAATGGCACACCTACGATGACGCCTGGGACGGCGGCCACATGGGGAAGTACCTGCGCAACAGCTTCATCGTCACCGGGATCATCACGGTCGGCCAGGTGGTCACCGCCATCCTGGCCGGATACGCGTTCGCGTTCCTCGAGTTCCCGCTCAAGCGGACATTGTTCGTCGCGTTCCTCGCCACGCTCATGGTGCCGTTCGAGGTTACGATCGTCACCAACCTCCAGACCATGGACTCGCTCGGTTGGCTCGACACCTACCAGGGGTTGGCGGTGCCGTTCCTCGCCACCGGCTTCGGTGCGTTCCTCTTGCGCCAGGCGTTCCTCCAGGTGCCCCGTGACCTGCAAGACGCCGCCTCCATGGACGGCTATGGGCATCTCCGGTTCATGGTCCGGGTGGCGGTCCCGCTCGCCCGGCCCGCGGTCGCGGCGTTGACCGTCTTTGCCTTCCTCGCGGCGTGGAACCAGTACCTCTGGCCGCTGCTGGTGACCGAGGACGACCGACTGCGCACCGTGCAGATCGGCCTCAAGCAACTGCGCCAGACGAGCCTGGACGAGGTCAATGTGACTTTCGCCGGGGCGATCATCGCCGCGGTCCCGCTGCTGATCCTGCTGATTTTCTTCCAGAAGCAACTCGTGCGCGGGCTCACCGCCGGCGCCGTGAAAGGCTGAACCGATGAACACGATCCGAGCTCGTACCCGTCTTCTCGTCCCTGTGCTCGCGGCTGCGTTGGCGCTGGCCGCCCTCGCCGTGCCGAGCGACGCCGCGCCCGCCCGAGGCGGGGACGAGTGCCCGCTCAAAGCCCTGGACAACGCGGACGGGCCGGTCGAGATCACGTTCTGGCACGCGATGACCCGTGCCAACGAGGAGACGCTCATCCGTCTCACCGACGCGTTCAACTCGTCGCAGAGCCAGGTGCAGGTATCACTCGTCAACCAGACCACCTACGAGGACACGGTCGAGAAGTTCCGCAACGCCCTCGCGACCGGTAACGTCCCCGACGTCGCCCAGCTGCCCGAGACGTTCCTCCAGCAGGCGATCGACTCGCAGGCGATCCTGCCCGTCCAGGCATGCGTGGACGCCGACGACTACGAGCTCTCCGACTACCTGCCGCGGGTCATCGACTACTACACCGTCGAGGACACGTTGTGGGCGCTGCCATTCAACGTCTCCAACCCGGTCCTCTACTACGACAAGAACGCCTTCATCGCCGCCGGGCTCGATCCCGAGCAACCGCCCGAGACCCTGGAAGAGGTGCGGACCGCTTCGGAGGCGATCACGGCCAGCGGCTACCCGGCCGGCTACGCGCTCAAGATCGACTCTGCGTTCTTCGAGCACTTCCTGGCCAAGTCGGGGAAGCCCTACGTCAACAACGGCAACGGCCGCAAGGAGCGGGCAACGGAGGTCGACTTCGACAACAAGCAGGGCCGGGAGTACTTCACCTGGATGTCGGAGATGGTCGCCGACGGCCTCGCAGTCACCAACGCCCGCACGGGCGCGAGTGGGATCGACAACTACCTCGCCATCGGAAACCGCCAGGCGGCGATGACCATCGACAGCATCGCCGGCCTCGGCACCATCGCCCAGGTGCTGGGCAGCGGCCAGTTCGCCCACGTCGACCTCGGCGTCGCCCCCATGCCCGGCCCGGTCGACAAGGGCGGGGTCCTCGTCGGCGGCGCGGCCTTCTACATCATGAAGGACACCAGCGACGAGAAGCAGGCGGCGGCGTGGGAGTACGCCAAGTTCATGAACGAGCCCGAGAACATGGCCGAGTGGGCGGCCGGGACGGGCTACATCCCGATCCGCGAGTCGGCGGTCGACCTGCCGGTCTTCCAACAACGCCTGAGCGAGATCCCCGAATTCATCATCGGCTTCGAGCAGCTGTTCGAGGGCAAGGCCAACCCGGCCACCGCCGGCCCCGTCATCGGCGACTACCTGGGGGTGCGCAGCGCGATCGACGATGAGATCACGCGCATGCTCTCGGAGGGGACGAAACCCAAGGTGGCGTTGAAGGCCGCCAAGAAGAACTCCGACGAAGTGATCCAGAACTACAACGAGCGAGTGGGCGGGTAGCCCCTCGTCTCGTCAGCGCTGCAGGAGCACGACCGAGGCGTTGGCGCCCCGGCCCACCGTGTGGCCGAGGGCCGTCCGGGCTCCGTCGACCTGGCGGGGGCCGGCCCCGCCTCGGAGCTGGCGGGTGAGCTCGACCACCTGGCCCAGGGCGGACGCGCCCAGGGGCTCGCCCTTGGAGAGGAGGCCGCCACTCGGGTTCACCGGGAGCCGGCCGCCCAGCGCGGTGACGCCCTCGGCGATCCACTCCCCCGACTCGCCCTGAGGGCAGAGCCCGAGCTCCTCGTAGGAGAGCAGCTCCCGGGCCGCGTCGGTGTCCTGGCACTCGACGACGTCGAGGTCGGCGGGGCCGAGCCCCGCCTCCTCGTAGGCCGCGGTGGCGGCGAGGGTCGTGGGGGCAGGGATATCGGCGTCGTCGGCCAGGCCCGACAGCGGCGTGCCCTCGTGGAGGGCGGAACCGGGGAGATGCGAGCGGAGGGTGGCGGCTGCGAGCGTGACCCCGGGGCCACCGCCGTCCCGGGCCGGCGCCGCCCGCAGCACGACCGCGGCCGCACCCTCGTTGGGCGAGCACAGCATCCACAGGTGCAGCGGCTCGCACACCAACCGAGACGCGAGCACCTCGTCCGCGGTCACCTCGGCCCGGAACATCGCGTCGGGGTTGTGGACGCCCTGGCGCCGGTTCTTCACCACTACCTGCGCGAGAAGATCCTTGGTAACACCCGACTCGCGCATGAGGCGCTGTGCCCGCAGCGCGAAGTAGGCCGGGGTGGCGGCCAGCCCCGCCTCCTCCCGCCACGGCTCGAAGAACGACGACCGGATGATGCCCTTGGGCATCTTCTCGATCCCGAACACGAGCGCACAGTCGTACTGACCGGCGCGGATCGCGCCCGCGGCCAGCATCAGCGCGGCGCCGCCACTCGCGCAGCCGGCCTCGACGTCGACGATCGGCGTGCCGGTGCGGCCGAGCGCGCCCAACACCTTGTGCCCGGCGGCGACACCGCTGTAGGCGGTGCCGCAGAACGCGGCCTGAAACTCGGGATCGCCGGCGTCGCCCAAGGCGGCGCGTACGGCCTCGACGCCCATCTCGGTGACGGTCTTGTCCTCGAAGCGCCCGAACGGGTGCATGCCGATGCCGACGATCGCGACCCCCGTCACGCGCACTCCGACGGGACGAACGAGTAGGTCACGACGGCGGTGCCGTCGTCCTCCTCGTGCAGCGGCGCGATGTCGAGCTTCATGGCCTGGCCGAACGAGAGCCGGGAGAGGTCGGATTCGCCCAGCCGGGTGATCACGCGGAGGCCCTCGGGCAGCTCGACCACGCCGAAGCCGAACGGCACCTCGCCCCGGTACCCGGGCGGCGGCGCGGTTACCGCGGTCCAGGCCCAGAGGGTGCCGGTGTCGGACAGCGCCACCTCGGTGACCGCGGTCGACCCGCAGTAGGGGCAGGTCGTCGCGGCGGGGAAGTGGTGGCGCCGGCAGGCGTCGCAGCGGCCGCCGATGAGGTGCTCGGGGGTGAAGAGGCCTTCGTGCACGGGGCGGACCCCCGGCATCAGATGACGCCCTGGTCGGCGAGCGAGTCGAGCTCGCCGTCGTCGATCCCGAGCTCACCGAGCACCGCGCGCGTGTTCTCACCCAGCCGCGG